>DATEEG010000435.1:0-2555 GCA_035281305.1 Acidimicrobiia bacterium
TGCCGTACCTCCGCCCCTCGGCCCGGCTCAGCGACGAGGTCCTGACCCACCTCGTCGGCCTCTACCGGCGACTGAACGAGATCCCCGGCCCGCATCCGGTGACGGCTGGAGAGGTGCGACGGATCAATGGCGAGATGACGCGGGAACTACGGGAGGCCGACGGTTATCTCGAAGAGGTCGAGAAAGCGGCCAGTCGCGCTCTGGCCAAGTCCGGCTACCCGGGGACCGGACCGTTGACCTCGCGGAACCTGATCGATCTGTCGGGAGCGCTCGGCTTTGAGATCAGATCGGTGGAAGACGTCCCAACCTCCCTCCGCTCCATCACCGATCTCAAGAACAAAGTGATCTACATCGCCCAGCGCAACGAGCTTCGCACCCGTCAGGCCCGCAAGGCCATCTTGCAGACGCTGGCCGGCTTCGTGTTGGGTCACTCGGAGCCCCCGACCTACGACGGGTTTCTCCGGCAACGCCGCGAGACCGCCTATTTCGCCGCAGCGGTCCTCGTACCCGAAGTGGCGGCGATCCCCTTCCTTTCGGCCGCCAAACGTCAACGCGATCTGTCGATCGAAGATTTCCGCGAGGTGTTCTACGTGTCGTATGAAACGGCGGCGCATCGGATGGCCAATCTCGCTACCCGCGGGCTCGAATTACGAAGCCACCTGGTCGTGAGCGATGAGGAGGGAATTGCACTGAAGGCATACGAGAACGACGGAGTCCCCTTCCCGCGAGACGCCGATGGCGGCGTCGAGGCTCTTCGCCTATGCCGGGAGTGGGGCGCCCGGGCAGTGTTCGGGTCCGCAGATCGGTTCGCGCTCCATTACCAATACACCGACACCCCGGTCGGGTCGTTCTTCTGTTCCACCTATCTCGAGCCGGAGCCCGGATCGCACGCCGTCACGTTCGGCGTTGCCTTCGACGATGCCCGGTTCTTCCGCGGGCGCGAGACCGAAAATAGGCGGATATCGGGTTGCCCGGGTCAAACATGCTGCCGCACGCCGGTCGGTGCGACGGCCGAACAGTGGTCGGCCAGGGTCCGGGCGTCGGCCCGGGCCCATGCCCGGATCGTTGGCCTGTTGTCACCTGACCCATACCCGAGCATCGATCTCGCCGAGATCTACGAAGTAGTGGAGCGGTACCAGCCGAAGACCGGATAGCCTTCCGGCCATGTTCCGATTGGACCCAGCCGATGCCGATCAGGCGCGAGCACTCGAGCGCCTCTCCAACGACACGGTCGTCTGGCTCACCACCGTCAGCCCCGGGCTCCGTCCCGAGCCCTCGGCTGTGTGGTTTCTATGGGACGGAGAGACCGTGCTCGTGTACTCGGGGGCGACGGCCCGGATCAAGAACATCGCGGCAAATCCCCAGGTCGCCCTGCATTTCGATACCGCCGATCAAGGCAACGACATCTCGATCTTCTACGGCACGGCCGTTCTCGACCTCGACACGCCTCCGGCCAAGGACGTGGCCGGCTACCGGGCCCGCTACGACGAGTGGGTGCCTGCGATCGGTAAGGACTGGGACAGCTTCTGCGACCACTACCGCTATCCGATACGGATCGGCCTCATCGGTTACCGGCGTTGGTAACTAGCCCCTGGAGTCTTTTTCGGGAAATCACTGGCAGACGATCCCTTTTGCCCTAGCTTTAAAGGCATGGACCACTTTGACGGATCCTTGAAACTGGCCGGGAACGAGGCCCCCGTGCGGGTGGCGATCGACCTCACCGATGATCACATCATGCGGATCACGGCCGAGGAAATCGAAATCGGAGAGTGGACCATCGGTCATGTTGCGGTCAAGGCCCTGGACGACGGCTTTCACATGATTGCCGACGGCGAAGAGATAATCATCAAGACCAACAACGATCCCGCCTTCGCTCTTGCCATGGGGATCCGCAATGCACCGACTCAGTTGAGGAGGCAGATGTCGGAATTGATGCGTTACGACGAGCGGTATCACCATCTCGACGACGACACGGCCCGTTAGCCGAGACGGTCAGGAAAGAAAGAGCGTCGGCTCGGCCAGGTTCTCGAGAACCATGGCCATGAACCTCCGACCAAGACCACCGTCGATGACACGATGGTCATACGAGAGTGATAGGGGCAACAATGGGGCAATCACGACCTTGCCATCGGCGGCGACGGGCTGTTCGACGGCCTTACCGACCGAGAGGATGGCTGTTGTGCCGGGTGGAACCAGTGGCGTCCCGAATCCCCCACCCAACGCCCCGATGTTGGAGATAGTAAAGGTCTGACCCGTCAGATCGGCCGGGTTCAACTTCCGCTCCCTGGCCCCTTCGGCCAGCCTTCTCACATCGCTCGCGACTTCCAGCAGTGTTCTGTGGTCGGCCGCCTTCACGACCGCGACCAGCAATCCGTCGGGGGTATCCACCGCCACCCCGATGTCGTAGTGATCGAACACCACCAGGTCATCGCCCTCGAGTCGCGAGTTGAACTCCGGGAAGGCCCTGAGAACGGGAACCACCGCCTTGATGACCAGAGCTTCGAGCGGCACCTTCGTCTTGTGACAGTTCTCGAGAGCCTTTCGGGCTGCCAGAT
>DATEEG010000436.1:0-8839 GCA_035281305.1 Acidimicrobiia bacterium
CCAGGAGACGATTCCGCTGTCTTCCAGAGGAACCGGGGTATTCGGTATCAGGACCGAGGTTCGCAAAACCGATTACCTGGTGGTATTCGAAGCGCTCGAAGGATCTGTCGCCTCCCAGTCGCAACCGTTCCGCCTGACCGATCTCGGTGTGGATCCCGCCCTCGTAGGTGTCCTTGCCTTGCCACCCTCGGAGGACGATGAGGAGATCTCCGAGGCCACCCGGCAGTGGGGATGGGCCGGTCTCGGCCTCGCCGCGGCGGCCTTGACCCTGGTCGCTCTCTGGGCCCTGCCCGATCGCCGCCGGCGGGCCTCCGAAGCAGGCGACACGTCGGAACCGGGTGACGAAATCCTGCCATCGACTGAGCCTGCAACCCCGGCGTCCCCCGCCACAACCCCCGCTGCACTCGACGACAACCCCTGAACCCATCGTTTTGGCGCGACAGAATGTGGCGCTGGCACGGTTTCGTCGCGCCAGAAGGGGGGGAGGGGGTCCCGACGGATTTGCGAGTGACCCGTAATGATGTAATCTCGTAATCATGAGCAAGTCAACGCAAGAACTCTCGGCCTGGTTTACGGGGCGGCTGCCGGACGGATGGAGTGCCGGACCGGTCGAGATCGAAGGTGACCGGGATGAGATTCTCGTAACAGTGCCGTTGGCCGACCCGGCCCTCGGGGCCGAGGCTGGAGCCGATGATCAGGCAACGGCTCGCCTCGCACGCATCGAAGGCTTCCGGGAAGACACCAGGTCGAATCGGATGAGGATCGCCAAAGAGGCCCAGCGCCAGTTCGGACGCAAGGTCAGCTGGGCGGCTCGCATTGGCGACGACAAGGAGTTCTTCACGACGCTGGCGGCGCCGGCGATGACCAGACTCCGGCTTCCCGAGCGGCGCGTGCTCGACACCTTGATCGAAGCCGGGGTTGCCAGGAGCCGGGCCGAAGCCCTGGCCTGGTGTGTCCGGCTCGTAGGCCAGCATGAGGCGGACTGGCTCTCGGAGTTGCGCTCGGCCCTGGAGGGCGTCGAGGCGGCCCGAAGCAAAGGACCCCGGTCTTAGCCATTACGCTCGCCGTCTCGTGACAGAGCCGGCTCCCGAAACAACTCCGCCTCCCGCCGGGCCGATGCCGGAGAGGCCGACGCTCGATGGTCTCGAACACAAGTGGCGGGAACGCTGGGAACGCGACGGCGTCTATCGATTCGATCGCACCAAGCCGCGGGACGCCGTCTTCTCAATCGATACCCCACCGCCGACGGTGAGTGGGCGCCTTCATTCCGGTCATGTCTTCAGCTACACCCACACCGACCTCATAGCCCGCTACCGCCGGATGACCGGCAGGGAAGTCTTCTATCCAATGGGCTGGGACGACAACGGGCTCAATGTCGAGCGCCGGGTCCAGCTGATGACCGGGACCATTGTCGACCCTTCCCTTGCCTACGACCCTGATTTCAAGCCCCCGGTTCCACCCGATGGACCCGGGCAAGCGAAGGCCAAGCCGATTCCGGTCTCTCGTCCCAACTTCATCGAGTTGTGCCAACAGGTCGTGCCTCAGCTCGAAGAGAGCTACCACGAACTGTGGTCGACGATCGGCCTCTCGGTTGACTGGTCGCACACCTACACCACGATTGGCCCCCGGGCGACCCGTGTGTCCCAACTTGGCTTCCTTCGGCTCCTGGACCGCGGCATCGCCTATCGGGCGGAGTCTCCGACTCTGTGGGATGTCGACATGAGAACGTCGGTGGCCCAGGCTGAACTGCAAGATCGCGAGGTGCCCGGTGCCTACTACCGGTTGATCTTCCGCGGACCGTTGGGTGAGCCACTCCCGATCGACACGACCCGGCCGGAATTGCTGGCGGCCTGCGTCGCGATGGTCGCGCATCCCGATGATGCGCGTTACCAGGGGCTGTTCGGTCAAACCGCCACCACTCCGATATTTGGTGTTTCCGTGCCGATCGTCGCCCATGAGCTGGGCGATCCCGAAAAGGGAACAGGTCTGGCAATGGTGTGCACATTCGGGGACACGACCGACGTCACCTGGTGGCGGGATCTCAACCTCGACCTCCGCGTGCTGTTGCAGCGTGACGGCCGCCTGCGATCGGTTACCTGGGGTGAACCACCTTTCCAATCGATGGATCCGGTCAGGGCGCAGGCGGCCTACGACGAGTTGGCCGGCAAGACCGCCAAGCAGGCTCACAGCCGTATCGTCGAGTTGCTGCAACAAAGCGGAGATCTCGAAGGAGCGCCCCGACCGATCACACACGCGGTCAAGTTCTGGGAGAACGGAACCCGTCCTCTCGAGATCGTGAGTTCGAATCAGTGGTTTATTCGCTACCCCGAGAAAGCAGTGCTCCTCGAGAGAGGCGAGGAGCTCAGATGGTGGCCGGACTTCATGCGAGTTCGCTACGAGAACTGGGTCAACGGCCTCATCGGGGACTGGAACATCACGAGGCAGCGGTTCTTCGGGGTCCCTTTCCCGATCTGGTATCCGATCGATGAAGACGGCACGATCGACTATCTCGCCCCGATCTCTGCCGATCCGGGCACGCTTCCCGTCGATCCCACCACGGTCCCGGCCCCCGGCTTCACCGAGTCCCAGCGCAATCAGCCCGGAGGTTTTGCCGCCGACCCCGACGTCATGGACACCTGGGCGACCTCATCCATGAGCCCCATGATCGTCACCGGTTGGGAAGAGGACGCCGACCTTTTCGCCCGAACCTTCCCTATGGACCTCCGTCCCCAGGCCCACGAGATCATCCGCACCTGGTTGTTCACCTCTGTCGTCCGGGCCCACTACGAACTCGACACTATCCCCTGGCGGAACGCAGCGATCTCCGGTTTCATCGTCGACCCCGATCGCAAGAAGTTGTCGAAGTCGGCCGGGAATCAGGAGGGCGATCCGACGTTGCTCATCGCCCGCCATGGGGCTGACGCACTGAGGTACTGGGCGGCCCAGGGCCGGCCCGGACTCGATATGACGTTCGACGAGGGCCAGATGAAGATCGGACGGCGTCTCGCCACGAAGCTGCTCAACGCCAGCCGGTTCGCCCTGAACCTGGGACCCGACCCGAGAGACAGGGACCCCGACACGATGCCCGGTGCCCCTCTCGACCGCGCCCTCCTCGCCGGGCTGGCGTCGGTAGTGGAGGAGGCGACCGCCAACTTCGAACAGTTCGACTACGCCAGGGCGCTGGAGCGGACCGAGAGCTTCTTCTGGCCGTTCTGCGACGACTACCTGGAACTCGTCAAGAATCGCGCCTACGGAGACGCGGGCGATCCCGACCGCGACTCCGTGCTGGTGACACTGCGGCTGGCTCTCGAGACATTCTTGAAGCTGTTCGCTCCCTTCCTGCCCTTCGTCACCGAGGAGGTGTGGTCGTGGTGGAAGACCGGCAGCATCCACCGCTCTGATTGGCCGCAGGCGGCTTTCGTCAAAGCGGCAGCAGGTCCCCCCATAGCGGATGGACTTCTCGAGACGGCCGGAGAGGTCCTCAGCCTGATTCGCAAGGCCAAGACGAAGGCCCAGGTCTCGATGCGAGCCCCGGTGGCGAACGTGTCGATCACGGCGGGCCGGGACAAGCTGGCCCTGATCACGATCGCCGAAGGCGACATTCGCAACGCCGGCGTCGTGGAGTCG
The DNA here is from genome assembly GCA_035281305.1 of Acidimicrobiia bacterium. Taxonomy (GTDB): domain Bacteria; phylum Actinomycetota; class Acidimicrobiia; order Spongiisociales; family ZC4RG35; genus DATEEG01. The sequence goes on from DATEEG010000436.1 coordinate 3,628, forward strand.
CCGCTCCGGCTGACCGAGGGCGAAGAGTTCTTGGTGGAAGCGATCCTGGTCTAGCTGCCGTCGCCGGCCGCACGGGCCGCTTCGATCTTGGACGTCGTTAGACGAGGCAAGGCGTAGGCCATTAGCGCCAGTTCGACAACAGCCGCGGCAAAGAACGGCGTCCGCAACCCGATGTCGCGGTCGGCCAGGCCGCTCACGATCTGCACTAGGAGCCCGCCGATGAAGATTCCGATCGGCATCATTCCCCACCCGAAGAATCGATACACGCTGTTGACCCTGCCGAGGAGGTGGTCGGGAATGATGGCCTGCCGGAGCGACACCGTGATGACGTTCCAGACGATCGCAGAGAAAGTCCCGATTGCGAACATCGCCCACACCAGGGTGGCCGACGAGGTGAGGCCGATCGCGATCGAGGTACCGATCCCGACCACGAACGTCCCGGCCAAGGACGGTCCCGGGCCTAGAGCCTTGCTGACAGCCGACGCTCCGAAGCTCCCCAGGATGCCCCCCACCGCGCCAGCCGAGGCCAGCAGGCCGAACCCGGTGGCGTCAAGATTCAGCACTTCCTGAGCGAACAGGACCATGGTGGCCTGGGTCGCGCTTCCCGCCGCGTTGAGGAGACCGAGGACGATGGCGAGCGTCCGGAGCAGGCGGTGGTTCCACAACCAGCGAAAACCCTCTTTGAGGTCGACCGCAAAGGACGGCCTCGGTGCCGCCGAGTCTCTGACCTGCGGTCGGAAGGTGCCCGCCAAAAACGCCACCATCGCCGCCGACACCGCGAATGTCCCGGCGTCGACGAAGAACGGCAGCGAAAACGCCACCGCCAGTAGAAAGCCTCCAAGGGGAGGCCCGATGAACGAGTTGGTGATCATCTCGGCACCCCACAGGCGGCCGTTGGCCTTCTCGAGGTTGTCTTTGCTGACGACCGATGGCATCAGCGTCTGTGCGGCGTTGTCGCGGAGCACCTCCGCCAGGCCGAAAAGCCCGGCCGAGATGTACAGGACCGCAAGGAGAACTCCCGCCCCGGCCGGGGGGAGGGCCTCACCGGAGGCTATCGACTCCGGGCTGGACAGTTCGGATTGGTAGACGAGGACCACGACCGCTACGGCGATCGTCACGGCGGCACGGAGAGCGTCCATCGCCACGACCAGCCGGCGCCGATCCATCCGGTCGGTGATCACTCCGGCCGGCAAACTGAACACGAGCCACGGCAGCCTGGTGGCAACGCCGACGAGGGCGATGTGAAGCGGGTTGCGGGTGACCGCGCTCGCCAACCATGGATACGCCACCCCCGACATCCCGTCTCCGAGATTGGAGATGACGCTGGCAGTCCATAGGCGCCAGTAGTTGAGTCCCAGGGGCGTGCTCATGGAGGCCGGCATGGTTCGTTTCCCCAACCCCAATTGTCAAGCTGGCGTGATCCAGCCCCCGTGACGGGCGAGGGATTCGTTATGTGTGATGCGTTGTCCGTTCGTCGAGGCCAAACTATGCGCCCATGGTTGCAGTCCGAACGGCCCGCAGCGAAGACGCGGGCCGCCTCGCCGAGATTCACGTGACGTCCTGGCGCCAGGCGTACGACGGCCTCCTTCCGCCCGAGTTTCTCCGAGCGCTCTCGATTCAGTCTCGCCAGGAGTGGTGGTCCCGGCGTCTCAACGCCCTCGAGGCGGGCGGAGCGGTCCTCGTAGTCGCCGACTCGGATCTGGATCCCCCGGAGGGTTTCGCGTTCATCGGCCCCTGCTCGGTGACAGAGGGCGAGGTCTATGCGATCTACGTCGACCCCCGGCGATGGCGCGGCGGGCTTGGATCCGAATTGCTGGCGGCCGCCGAGCGGGCCCTGGCAGACGAGGGATTCGGGCAGGCGATCCTCTGGGTCCTCGAGGGCAACGAGCGTGGTCGCTCCTTCTACGAGACTCGAGGTTGGAGTCCGGACGGGGCCCTCAAGATCGAAGAGATCGGCGGGGTCCAGGTCAGTGAGTTGAGATACCGTAAGCAGATCGGAGGCCCGGACGACCAGCTTCGCGCCTCCTAGACCGCCGGCGGTGGAGGGTTCCACGCCGACGGGCCGAAGGGGCCTAAAACCGCGATCGACGAGCTGATGCCAGCTACCAACTGGCCGGAGGGATGACATGCGAATCGGCATTCTGACCGGAGGAGGAGACGTCCCCGGTCTCAACGCCTGCGTGAAGGCTGTGGTGAATCGGGTGGCCGACGAGGGCCATGAGGTGGTCGGGATCAGACGCGGATGGGGCGGTCTGGCGAGCGTGAATCCGGACGATCAATCCACTCTCGCCCCCAACCTCGTGCACCTGGACGCCAACACGGTCAGGACGGTCGATCGCTCGGGGGGGACCTTCCTGCACACCTCCCGGACCAATCCCGCCAAGATGAGCAGCAGTGATTTGCCGGGTTTCCTATCGGCGAGGTATCGAGGTGAAGGGCCGCACGATGTCACTCCGCATGTGCTGGCCGTCCTCGATAGCCAGAAAATCGACGTCCTCATTCCGATCGGCGGGGACGACACGCTGTCGTACGGCCTGCGGATGCACGACGAGGGTGTTCCTGTAATCGCCGTCCCCAAGACCATGGATAACGACGTCCATGGTACGGACTACTGCATCGGTTTCTCCACCGCGGTGACCCGAGGTGTGCAATTCATCCACAACCTCCGCACCTCCACCGGCTCCCACGAGCGCATCGCGGTGGTCGAGCTCTTTGGTCGCTACAGCGGCGAGACGTCACTCATCACCGGCTACCTGGCGGGCGTCGATCGGGTCATCATCTCCGAGGTGCCCTTCGAAGTCGACAAGCTGGGGCCGATGCTCGTCGATGACAAGCGACGCAACCCCTCCAACTATTCGATGATGACGATTTCGGAAGGAGCCCGCCTGGCCGAAGGAGAAGTCCTGATGGCGGGCAAGGCCGACGCCTATGGCCACCAGAAGCTAGGGGGCATCGGGGCGGTGACCGGTGAGCTTTTGAAGGAGGTCACCGGCGAAGACATCATCTATCAGCAGGTCGGGTACCTGATGCGATCGGGGGCGCCCGACTCTTTGGACCTCATGGTGGCGATCAACTACGCGGTAATGGCCGCCGACCTTGCCCTCGAGGGTGGCACCGGTCGGATGGTGGCTCTGCGAAGCGGCACTTACACACACGTTCCGATCTCTGTGACACGGGAAGGGGTGAAGCGGGTCGACGTCGATGAGTTGTACGACGCCGACGCCTATCGGCCCAAAGTCCGACACGTTCTCGGCAAACCGATGTTCCTTTACTGAGCACAGTCCCCATCGACGGGACTCATATGCTCGGGTCACGGTGTCCAGTCCTCATCTGCTCCGTCCGTTTCCCTCTCAACAGCTCGGGCTGATCGAAGGGGGTGACCGGGTCGTCGTATTCGGGGTTCTCGGGGGCCGGCGCTTGGGATCAACCGTCCTCGTGCATTCGCCGACGCTGGTGGTCCGTCTCCACCAGCTGAGTGATGCTGTGGAACTGGTCGTCTTCGTTGAAGATTCGCCACCCGACGCCGCCACCGTTGCCACCATCGACGACATGCTCGAAGCGATGGGCCCCGAGGATGGAATCGTCCAGTTCCACCTGGCCGCCGAGGCGGTCAAGCTCACGAGGGGTGACGCTGCCGGCTCTCAGCCCTTCGTCGGTCATGCGATCGATCGATCGACACTTGTCTCCTTTCGTCCGCCCGAGGTGCTCCGGGCCGCCGCCCTGGTGGCCGCGGTGACCAGACCGCCCTCCGAACTCTGGGTGAATCCGGCCGGGCTCGTAGCGGCCAGTGGCGGAGTGATCGCAATCCACCCGCGTCCTCTTTCATAGACGGGACGGGTCAGCTTCGGCTGCGCCTCGACTTCAGGGCCCAGACTGTGAGGGCGGTTGCCACTCCGGTTGCGACGGCGGCACCGGAGAGCAGCGGGGCCGACCTGGGCAGGTTGATTCGGGCCCGGAGCGTGACCGGTCGTTCGAACTCGAGTACCTGCCAATCGCGGGCAGTTGCGATCTCCTTGAGCTCACGGTCGGGGTTGACGGCAACCGGATGGCCGACGGTTTCCATCATCGGCAGGTCGGTGGCCGAATCGGAATAGGCGTAGGAATTCGGCAGGGAGATTCCGTCGCGGGCCGCGAGCTCGCGAATGGCCTGGGCCTTTCCGGGACCATACGCGTAGAACTCGATGCTGCCGGTGTATTTCCCCTCTGAATCGATCTCGGATCTGGTCCCAATCACATCCTCGATGCCGAGGTATTCGCACAACGGTTTGACGATCTCCACCGGCGACGACGAGATCACCACGACGCGGCGTCCGGCCCGCTGATGCTGGTCGATGATGACGAGTGCCTCTGCGTATACGAGCGGCGCCACAACTTCGTCCACCGTTTCTGCCACCAGGCGCTCAATCTCTTCTTTGTCCCAACCCTTGGTGAGGTCTGCCAGCTCGTGGCGTATCCGTTCGAGTTGATCGTGGTCCGCTCCGAACATCTGGTAGTAGGCCTGAGCGATGCCCGCCTTCAGCAGCGACGTCCGGTTGAGGAGTCCGGCCTTGAACAATGGTCGTGAGAATGCCAGCGTGGAAGACTTGGCGATGATGGTCTTGTCGAGATCGAAGAAAGCAGCCCCGACCAAAGCTCGATCTCTTCCGGCGGCGGGTTCAGCCATGGAACTGTCGGTCGCGGACTCGTGAATCTGTCACCACTCAACCTCTCGGAGGGGCCAACTCCCCGGATCGAAGTCTACGGAAGCCCTCACTTATGACATAGCACAACCTGTTTGGCAAGGGGTTGGACGGACGTTCCGGAATCCATACGTTGTCGAAATGCGATCCAGTCGAGCGACCGTCATCGGACTGCGCACCGAGTCCGATCATGTCTTGTCGGTCGTGGCCCCGGTAGGCCTGGCAGCCGCCGCGGCTCGGCCAGCGCTCGTCATCGATCTCGATCCCGGCGGACCCCCTTATCCCGGGACGAGGTCCCTGGCCGACCTGGTCGACGAGGGCCCGACCCGGGCCGAACTCCTTCCCGGAATCCCCGGTGCTCACGGAGCCGGTGTTGCCCTGCTCCGCAATGGCGGCGTCGGATGGGAGCGGGCCCTCCCGATGGTCGAGGCCCTGGCCCAACGATGGCCCGCCGTGGTGTTGCGTTTGCCGGTCAGCCCGGAGCCGTGGCCGTGGCCGGTGGTGCCGGTCGTGTGCCTCCTTCCGGGGATCCT
>DATEEG010000437.1:0-4455 GCA_035281305.1 Acidimicrobiia bacterium
CCCCCTCTGGCGGTGGGAATGACCCGGAAGCGGAGCGAGTTCGAGGGGGGGTGCTAGAGCCCCCCCTCGACAGCTTGCAACCAGACATGGGGCCATATTCTCGACGGGATGCGGTACCAGGTTCGGAGGATCACTCCCGCCGACGCTGCGGATTTGCGAGAGATCCGGCTCCGGGCACTGCTATCGGACCCAGGTGCCTTCGATTCCAACTATGAACGGGAATCGCAGCTCTCGGCGGAAGACTGGATCCGGAGAGCGAACGAGGCTGCGACCGGTGACAAGCAGAGCTTGTTCGTGGTGGATGGCCCCGGTGGGTTCCTCGCCATGGCCGGGGCCTACACGCCGGTTGACCTGACGTCGGTGCGACGGCTTTACGGAATGTGGGTTGCTCCGGAGTCCCGACTGACCGGGCTTGGAAACCAGCTGATCGAAGCGATAACCATTTGGAGCACCTCGGCAGGCGCCCGAAAGCTTCAACTCTGGGTGGTCGACGACAATTTCGGAGCACGACGGCTTTACGCCCGGGCAGGATTTCGGACCACCGGGAAGAGCCAGCCGCTGCCTTCGAACCCGGCGGTCACCGAGACGCTGATGGAACTGAGCCTCGATTCGACGGACACCGAATCCTCCGATCTCGGGGAAACGGAACCCGACGTCCCGCGGTGAAACGGATAGGTCGATCGACAGCTTTGCGGGTTTTCGACCGATACATATGCTGAGAATGGTGAACCGATCCAAGGCCCCCGACCGCTACATGCCGCTCGTCCAAATGGCGCTGGAAATGTCGAGAGACACCGGAGCACCAGCCCAGGCCCACTTCGATTCGCTTCTTGCCCTGTTGCGGGGACCCACGTGGCTGCGCCGGGTTCTCTGGTGCGCCGACCGGAATCGGGTACTGGCAGCGGTGCTGGCGATAGCCGCAGCCACGCTTGGAGCCCACTTCATGATCTAGAGGTGACGGTCTCGCCCGATCATGTGGCCTCCGCCAGCCTCAACGACATGAACACTTCGGCGTCTTGGAGACCCTCGGGGACATCACGAAATGGCTCCGTCTCCCGAAAGCCCACCGACCTATACAGGGCGTGGGCGTCGGTCATAAACGTGGCGGTTTCCAGACACAGGCTTTTGTATCCCCGGGTGCGCGCACTCGCAACGACTGCGTCCAGGATCTTCCGGGCGAGACCGCGGCCGCGATAAGCCGGGCGCACATAGAGCCTGGATAGCTCGACGACCTCATTCGACAAGTGTTTGAGGGCGGCGCAGCCGGCGAGGCTCCCCTCGTAAGTGGCAAGAAACACATCGACATTCGCCTGGTCGGGATCGATATCCCCCGGCTGGCTGTAAAGGAAGTCGAGCATCGAGTCGACGTCCAGACCTAGCTGAGCACTCATGGCGCTATCCCAGGCCATCAACTCGTCAACGAGCTCTCGGAATTGAGCGAAATGCTCGGCACTCGTAGCCCGGATCAGCTCGGTCATGCGGACCGGCACTCTAACGAGGGAGCCCATCAGGGGTAGGGGTCACCACCAGACCCGCCTCGGACCTCTACTGACGGGTTTGGCGGGTCGGGCTACGTACCCCGGCCGAAGAAAGCTGGGGGAAAAGATCTCGCTGGTGAGGGTTTCGGCGTCCCTGACATCAACCTCGGCGACGTCGGCTGATGCCGAACCCGCCGGTCAGGAAAAGCAAAACAACAATGAGAATGATCCATCCGGTAGTGCTCACAGGTACTCCATCCAGTCAGGAAACCGTGCCAGGGTCCGGAGCAGGTCTCGGGAATCCGATCTCCTCAATCTAGCTCGCCAGGTAGCGCCCTCCTGGATGCTCGTCCGCCCAAGCCGGGTCGGAACCAAAGCACAACGGCATGACCCTCAGCGAGCAAGCCCTCGGAACCCGTCAATTTGCGCGCCCCGACCAGGCCAGGACGCGCATGGCGCGGAGTGTGTTCCAACGGCTCGGCTGGCCGTCGCCGTCTTCCATATCGAAATGGACCCGGCCCGGGTGGGTGTTCTCCAACGGCCATCGGCCCTCCGGGTCCCTCTTGGCCTCCACGAGGTCGATGGCCTCGGCGGTCCTCTCATCGGGTTCGACGCCGGCGCTTCGCAGGTAGTCGAGCCCTCGCAGGACGTCATAGTGCCATCGGGTGGGGAAAGAGAATCGGGTCCAGGCCACATCGATCACCTCGCCCGTCGATAGGCGTCGAAGCAGTCGACGCTCCAGAAGATATTCCTGACCCCTGTGCCTGGCGACGGCCACGCCCGGGTGCGATTGGCCGGACTGTTCGTATTCCAGTAGCCCCTCGAGAACCGCGATCGTCGTATTGAACGATGAGCGGGTCGATCCCCTTTCCGCCTCACAGTTCCAACCGCCGTCCGCCAACTGCTCAGTGAGGAGTCGTTCGACGATGCTGTCGACGTTCTGGCCGAAATAGGCCCCGAGCGCCACGGTCTTGCCGTTGATGCATGGCTCGACCTCTCCATCGAAGTAGTCCTGACCATCGTGATCCCATTTGGTGTTGGCCCGCACCAGCTCGACTGCCCGGCGTGCCTGATCGCTCGCAGGATCGAGGCCCATGTCCATGAGTAGCAACAGGGTGAAAGTCGTCGAGGTCCACTCGGGTTTCAACGTGCCGATTGAATTCTTCATCCAGTTCAGAGCGGATCGGTACTTCCCGAGGTTCTCCCCTTCCGGGCTTGGTTCGTTCTCCCATTTGGACAAAGTCGCGCCGTCGAGCCCGAGGAAGCCGCCGAGATCGTCGATGGAAACGCGGTGCAACTCCCGGAGCAGCTTTCTGGTGGCGACATCGGGTAGACCTTCTCCCGTGGTCTCGATTGACGCTGGAAGAACGTCCTTGCCCCATTGACCGTCCCTGTCCTGGAGGGCAAGCAGCCGCGCTCCCCAGCCTTCGGTCGCGATCCTGGCGCGCTCGGCTGCGACGGCGTCGGCAGGTTCGCCGGTGACGTCCCGCATCACCTGCCACCTGATCGAAGGGTCCGAGTCGAGCAACCATTCTGTGACATTCATCGGAACTCCCCTCCCAGTCGCATGTCGGCCGACCGGTTGGGTTGGGAGCCTCCCCGAGAGTCCCGGTCCTGCCAGCCCCCACCGAAGATGCCGAGCCGCGGTTATGAATGAAACCGGTCGCCTGCTCCGAGCATAGAGCGGATCTAGAGGGACACCGAAGACTCTGTAGAGGTGACTCCGTCAGATTGGCCCTTGTCGGCACCCACCGCGGATGGCACCAGGTCAACCGCTCGATGGGCCCCGATGAAAGGAAGGATCAAGTGACCGACTTACGCACCCGACCCCTCGAGGGGCAGCGGCGGGGCCAAGCGGCTCCCGGCAGCCGAATCGCGCCGAGGGGAACGACCATCGTTCTCTGTCTGGTCCTCGGCGTCCTGGTCCTCGGCCTCCTCGTTGGGTGGCTCGCTTCCACCAGTGCGGGTACGAGGCATGCGGAGATCGAGCAGGCTCGCCGCCAGCAAGTGGTCGACTACTTCGAGTGGCAGTACCAGACGATGGCTGATGCTCGGACCCGTAATGAAGAGGCTCACTGGCAGGACGTGATCGACTACTACGGCCGCCAATACGAACTGGTAGGCGGCGCCCCCAAGCCTGTGATCGATTTGCAGTCAGCCCGTTGGGAAGCCGTCATCGCTTACTACGAACAGCGGTGGGAGTTGCAAGAGAAGTAGCGTGCGGAGCGAGCGCAGATGAATTTCCGGATATTGGGGTCTTTGCAGGCCGAGGTCGAAGGCGAGCTGGTCGACCTCGGTCCTCCCAAGCAGCGGTCGCTGCTGGCACTGCTTCTCTTGAACGGCAATCAGACCGTTGCCACCGACCGACTGATCGATCTGATCTGGGGCGAATTCCGTCCTCGCACCGCCGCCCACTCGATCCAAATCTACGTATCGGCCCTCCGCAAGCTCCTCTCCGACAACGGCGGGCGAATCGAGACCAAATCCCCGGGGTACAGACTGAAGGTCCATCCTGAGGAGCTCGACTCGCTTCGTTTTCAGCGACTCGTCGAAGGTGGCGAGGTCGAAGGGTTGCGACAGGCTCTGCAGTTGTGGACCGGGGAACCGCTTTCTGACTTTTCCTATGAGGAATGGGCGCAACCACATATTCGAAGGTTGCGGGGCCTGTGGGCGCGGGCCGTGGAAATGCTCGCCGAAGGTGAACTCGAGGATGGACGGGTAACCGCCGTCCCCGACCTGTTGGATGGATTGATTGCCTCCGAGCCGCTGCGAGAAGGGCCCCGGCGGCTGCTCATGTTGGCCCTGTACCGGGGCGGGCGTCAGGCCGAGGCCTTACGCGCTTATCGCGACTTTCGCCGCCTCCTGATCGACGATATCGGAGTGGAGCCTTCTCACGACCTGGTGTTGCTGGAGGAGCAGATTCTCTTACAAGATCCGGCCCTGGTCGGGCGCCGGTCCTCGTCAGCCACTCCGGTCG
>DATEEG010000438.1:0-3852 GCA_035281305.1 Acidimicrobiia bacterium
GGTTGGTGACGAGACGCTTCTTCAGGAGTTGCGGGAGCACGTGGGCAAGGTCATCGGGCCGATCGCCAAGCCCAAGTCGATCGTGTTCACCAATGATCTGCCCAAGACGCGCTCTGGCAAGATCATGCGTCGCCTGCTCAAGGACATCTCGGAGCATCGTCAACTGGGCGATGTGACCACTCTCGCCAACGAGGCGATCGTGGAGGAAATTGCGTCAATGGCGGCATCGATCCCAACGGAGGAGTAGGAGTTTCGCGAGGGGGGCTCCGGTACGATCGACGTCATTCCCGCTCAGAAACCCGCGACCCAGGGTCGTTTTCGACGTTGGACGACGAAATCGACCCACAGACGCGGATAGCGAAGCCCAACCCCGCTGACGGCGGAGCGATTCGAATCGCCTACAGAACCGCCTGCAAGAACCGCTTCGTCTCGTCGAATCGAGGGGCGCTGAAGATCTCGCCGGGCGGGCCTTCTTCGAGGATGATCCCCTCGTGGAAGAAGCACATCCGGCTGCCCACCTCTCTGGCGAATCCCATCTCGTGGGTCACCACCATCATCGTCTTGTGGAAGTCGGTCGCCAGCGACTTCATGGCGGCCAGCACCTCTCCGGTCAACTCGGGGTCGAGGGCCGAGGTGGGTTCGTCGAAAAGGAGGACATCGGGTTCCATGGCCAGGGCCCGGGCGATGGCGACCCGCTGCTTCTGTCCACCGGAAAGACGGATCGGATGTTCGTCGGCCTTGGCGGCCAAACCGACCTGGTCGAGGTACTTCATGGCATCGATCCGGGCAGTCTCCTCGGCGATCTTCTTGACCGTCACCGGGCCTTCCATCACGTTCTCCAGCGCGGTCATGTGCGGGAAGAGCTGGAAGTCTTGAAAGACCATCCCGGCGTGCAGGCGCAGCCGGCGGATCTGCTCCCTTTTGCCCCTCGTGCGATGGCCCCCGCTCAGGCGGATACCCGCCACCTCGATGGTTCCGGCGCTGGGGTCCTCGAGGAAGTTCACGCATCGCAACAATGTGCTCTTGCCTGAGCCGGAGCGACCAAAGATCACCACGACTTCCCCCCGATCGACGTCCATGTCGATTCCTTTGAGGACCTCGAAGTGGCCGAACGATTTGCGCAGCCCCTCGACTCTCACCACGTGGTCGGTCGTGGGGGCCTGGGTGTTTGGCTCATCCATGGGCGGCGATCCGATCGGGTGTGTTGCCGGCCCGGGTGTATCCCGTAGACAGCTTCTTTTCGAGCCGCCCCTGGAAGTAGGTGAAGATGCTGGTCAATAGCCAGTAGATCGCCGCCGACACGACCAGCGCTTCGAGGTTGCGGTTGTCGGCCCGTCCCAGGAGCTGGGCACGTCGGAAGATCTCGAGCTGACTGGCGGTTGCTCCGAGAAAGCTGACCAGGGCAGTGTCCTTCATCATGGCGATGAACTCATTGCCGGTCGGGGGAATTATGACCCGCACGGCCTGTGGGAGAACGACTCTTCGAAGCTTCTGAAAATAGTTCATTCCGAGAGCTTCTGCGGCTTCGGACTGACCACCGCTAACCGACTGGATCCCGGCGCGAAATATCTCGGTCATGTACGCGCCATAGTTGAGGCCGAGGGCGAGTATGCCGGCGGGCACCGCGTCGAGGATCAGAAGGTCCCGGAGCCACGGGGGGGCGTCCCGGCCGATCTGCGGCAACGCCAGATAGATCAGGAACATCTGGACGATGAGGGGAGTCCCGCGGAAGAACGAGGTGTAGAACCCTGAGACTGCGAATGCCACCGGGTTGTTCGACAATCGACCGAGGGCTCCGAGCAAGGCCAGGGTTATGGCCAAGGCGATGGCGGCGACTGCGATGATGACGGTCACTCGCAGCCCGCCCGCGATGAACGCTCCGTTCTCCGTCATCCAGGCGGTGTCGAAACCGGATAGGGCGAAGAGCACCGCGACGAGGGCGAACATCGCCACCCACACTGCGGCCTGTTTGAATTTGAAAGGCACGGAGGCGCTCGCCATTGCGAGCGCCTCCCTTCTGCGCCTGTCTACTTTGGGTTCGGGTGAATCCATTATCCGGAGACGGTGAAGTCGACGCCGAACCACTCCATCGACAACTCGGACAGGGTCCCATCGGCGTGCATCTCTTCGATGATCTCGCTCACCCGCTCCACGAGAGCGGTGCCGTCGAGGGTCGATGCCTTGTCGAAGGCGACTGCCAGCGGTTCGTAGAAGACCGGGTCGCCGACGATCTTGATGGGCACGCCGTCCGCGACGGCGCCTTCCAGCACCGTCAACGACGAGATAGCTGCGTCGAGACGGTCACCGTCGCCGATGGCGAGGTCCGAAACGACTGTCGAGTCGGTGTCGTAGGTCACGATCTCGGCGTCGTCGATGATGAAGTTGAAGGTGTAGCCGGGGATTTCGAGCGTCTTCTGAAGGAAGAAGTCGTAGGTGCACCCACCGCAGGCCCCGACCGTGGCGCCATCGAGATCGGTCTCGAGGTCGGTGATAGTCGTGTTGTCGGCGTGAACCGCCACCGACGCGGGCGTGAAGTAGTAGGCGGGAGCGAAGTTGAGGACTTCTGCCCGCTCGGCGGTTACGGTCATCGAACCCACGCTCATGTGCCAGCGATCCTGCCAGTTGCCGGACGTGATCGCCTCCCACGCGGGTGTCTCCCACCGCACGGTGACGCCGAGGCGGCTGGCGATCTCGTTGGCCACATCGATGTCAAATCCCTCGTATTCGTTGGTGGTCGGGTTCAGTTCCGACTGGGGCGGATAAGCGGGATCGGTCGAGACGACGATCTCACCGTCAGCCAGGATCTGGCTCAGCAGGTCGTCACCCCCGGCGGCGGCGGTAGTTCCGGTGTCGGCCGAGGTGTTCGTGGTGGCCCCATCGGTGCCGCCACAGGCTGCGACCACCAGTGTGGTCAGCAACAGAATCGTCCTCAAACGGGCTTTCATGCCTTATACCTCCTGTTGGGCTCGCGTTTGGCGAGCAAACCGACTCTATGAGGAAACACCGGTTGGATGTGCTCAAAGTTAACCATTTCGGCTGATGGTGGAGAGGTCCTTGCCGCGGTTTTAGGCCACAAGTCGGTTTGGGCCTTGACTCTTCTCGGGTCGAGAATGGTGTGATGATCGACTTGCGGTTGGCGACGATGGCGGACCTGCCCGAGGTCCATCGAATCTGGTGGGCCGCCGATCCGTTCGGCGCCTTCAACGACAATCCGTGGTTCGGCCATGTGCTGCGAACCGGCTCGATGATGGTGGCGACGATCGACGATCGTCCCATCGGCTTTGCCGGGGTCCGTCTGGTCGCAGGCACCACCGTTGTGTCTGATTGCTTTGTCCATCCCGACCATCAGGCCCAGGGAGTCGGCAGAGAACTTCTGTCACGGCTGGTGCCGGGCGATCGTCCGGTGATGACCCTTGCGTCCTCCGACCCCAAAGCGAGGGCGCTCTACGCCCGATTCGGGATGACGGGGCGATGGGACTGTCACTACCTGGAAGGAGATCCGGGCAGGGTCATTGGTGGCGAAACCGCGGTTCAGGAGGTGAGCGGTTATCCGGTGGAGGTATCCGACCTCACGCACCTCCGCGACGACCTGGGTTGCCGATTCCTGGAGGTGGGTGCGGGGCATGCCGCGGTGGCGGCGGACGAGATCGAATCGAGCGTGGCAGATGTGGCCGGTGACCCGGTGTTGACGGTGGCCGCCGCCCTCGCCTGGGCCGCCGACCGCGCCGCCCCGCGCTTGAAGCTGCATCTCAGCGATCGTCATCCCGCCTTTCCTATCCTGATGGAGGCGGGTTTTGTCGTGACCGGGGCCGACACTCTGATGGCAAGTCCCGGGGCCGCGGTGCCCGACCC
>DATEEG010000439.1:0-4084 GCA_035281305.1 Acidimicrobiia bacterium
GGCTTTGGTCGGAGCCGAAGTTGTGATCCCGGTCCATTACGGCACCTTCCCGATCCTGGCCGGTACTCCGCAACAGTTGAGTGAACACACCTCGGCCCGAGTGATCGCCCTCCAGCCCGGGGAAACCTGGGAAGCCTGAGACGCCAGAGAATGGGCCACACCTCTGCACGCGACTCCGAGGGTCGTCAAGCTCTGGCGGGTTTTGGCTCTTCGAGAACTTGGTCCGGCCTCCTCGCAGATGGAATAAGGTGCCACTAGCCCCTTGACTCGTACATGGCAGGCCTTATGGAACTAGCGGGAAAAGTAGCTGTGGTCAGCGGTGGCAGCCGCGGGATCGGGAAGGCGATCGCGTTGCGCCTCGCCGAAGCGGGCGCCGATCTGGTCATTTCGGCCCGCAACGAAGAAGTCCTGGCGGAGGCAGCCAAGCAGATCGCGGACGCGACCGGTCGTCGGGTTGAGGCCATTTCGGCCGACCTGTCGACCCTGTCGGGATGCGAGGACCTTCACCGAGAGGCGATGTCCAGATTTGGCCACATTGACATCCTGGTCAATTGTGCAGGTGCCACCAAGAGCGGGCCTTTCCTCGAGTTGGCGGACCAGACCTGGCAGGAGGGTTTCGATCTCAAGTTCTTCGGCGCCGTCCGGCTTTCCCGTCTTTTCTGGCCGCAATTGGCGGCTAGCCACGGGTCGGTGGTCAACATCGTCGGCGGTATGGCCCGGACCCCAAACCCCACCTTCGCGATCGGCGGCGCCGTGAACGCGGCATTGGCGAACTTCGGGAAGGCATTGGCAGGTGTCGGCCTCATCGACGACGTCAATGTCAACACGATCCATCCCGGGCAGGTCCAGACCGAACGACTGGACGAGATCATGGCTGCGCAGGCCGCCCGCTCGGGTCGGTCTCCGGAGGAGGTGCTCGAAGAGACGGTTGAGCGACAAGGCATCCGCCGCTTGGGGAAACCCGAAGATGTGGCCGAACTGGCAGTCTTCTTGTGTTCGCCCCGCGCCCGGCACATTCATGGAGCCGCGATCTCGGTGGACGGTGGGGGGACCAAGGGCTTGTTCTGATAGGCGGCGAAGCGGAAGTCCGACTACTACTCCAGGAGTTGGTTGCTTTTGAGGCGGGTAGAACCTCTCATCGACCAGCGACTGCTCACGGGTGCCGGGACTGACCGATCGCACGTCGTACGGTGTTAGTCACCGACCCCTGCCTAGGGTGATCAGACGTGTGTTTCTCAGCCGAAGCCGACATCGTCACCGGTGTCATCGTCACTGTCGTCGGCATCGATTCACTCCGTCACGTTGGCCACGGCCGGGAGTCGGCCATGGCAGCCCTCCCTATCCTCTTCGGGTTGCACCAATTGATCGAGGTGCCGGTGTGGTGGGGCTTGGAAGGTGGTGTGGCACCGGGCCTGGCCGCGGGCGCGGCGTGGCTCTACCTGGCCATCGCCTTCGGGGTCATTCCCTGGGCGGTTCCGTATGCCGTCCGCCTTCTCGAAACCGATCAAGACAGGCGCGCGCTGATGTCGCCCCTGTTGGGCCTTGGCATCGTGGTGGCAGGGGTGCTGATGTTCGCCATAATCAACGCGCCGATAGTCGTCGTCGACGGTGGCAACCATCTCGACTATTCGGTTTCGTTAGGTTTTGGGGGTCTGATCACAGTTCTGTATGTAGTTGCTACCTGCGGTGCGCTTCTGCTGTCGTCCGAACGGGTGGCGGTTATACACGGTGGAGTGAATCTGATCGCCGTCGCCGCCCTGGCCGCGCTCCTGGCGACGGGGGTCATTTCTTTGTGGTGTCTCTGGGCCGCGGTGACGAGCATCGCCATCGCGATCCACTTGCGACGAATTCACGGGCGGCCGCGGTTCGAGGTGGCGCTCTCAGGGGCTTGATGGGTGGCCCGGCTGCTGCTCAGCGCTCGAACGTAACGAAGTCCCGGTTCACCTCTTTGACGGTCGTGCATCCGATGAGCGCCAACGTTCTCTTCATGTCGGAGGAGAACATCTCGAGGACACGGTCAACTCCGGCCTCACCGGCGGCCCCGAGCCCGTACAGGTAGGCGCGGCCGGCCATGCAGGCGTTGGCTCCCAGGGCCAGCGCTTTGACGATGTCGCTGCCCCGGCGAACGCCGCCGTCGCAGATGATCTCGGTCCGGTGGCCAACGGCATCAGCGATCTCGGGCAGCAGATCGAGGGCCGCCGGGGCAGAGTCGAGTTGACGACCGCCGTGGTTGGAGATGGCGATCGCCTCGACCCCGGCGTCGGCTGCGATTCTGGCGTCTTCCACGGTCTGGATTCCCTTGAGGACGATGGGACCGCTCCATTGCCCGCGGAGCCACTCCACGTCTTTCCATGACAGGCCGGGGTCGAACTGACGCGCGACGTAGTCCGCCAGTGCGATGGCATTGGTGCCGTCGCCAACGGTGCGGCCGGTGACGTTGGCGAACACGATCGGCTCGGACCTGAGGAACTGCCAGGTCCAACCCGGGTGCACGATGCCGTCGATGATCGTCGCAAGCCCCAGCTTCGGAGGGAGTGTGAACCCGCGTCGCACGTCTCTTTCCCTCCGCCCGAAAACGGCGGTGTCAACCGTCAGACATAGCGCCTCATAACCGGAAGCCGCCGCCCGTTGGACCAGGTCGGTGACGAGGGCCCGATCGCGCCAGACGTAGACCTGGAACCAGAGACGGGACGAACTGACCGCAGCCACCTCCTCGATCGACCTGGTGCCCAGAGTCGACAGCGCGTACGGCAGCCCGGCCCGATCCGCTGCTCTGGCCACAGCCAGCTCGCCGGCCGGGTTGGCGATCCGGGTGAACCCGGTCGGTGCCAGAACCAGCGGGAACGAGACGGGCTTTCCGAGCAGGCTTGATGAGATGTCGACATCCCCGACGTCGCGCAGCACCCGCGGCCGGAAAGTGACGCGTCGATAGGCATTGCTGTTGGCGGCGAGGGTGAGCTCGTCTTCGGCCCCACCGTCGATGTAGTCGAAGACCCCGCCGGGGAGCCGGCGCCTGGCGATAGATCTCAGGTCGGCGACCGTCACCGCCCGACGCAGCCGGCGCTGGCCCGGACGCAGCTGGGGCCGGCCAACCCGAAACATCCTGAGGGTGGACCCGAGACTGTTGCCTCTGCGCGGGCCTGAGGATTTCATAGGCTTCAGATCCCCTCCGTTCCTCGGTTCCCGATACGACTTACACCCGCTTCGGCGTCTCCGGCGAACTTGCCGGGTCGCTCGGGCGGGCGGGTTGAAGGCTGAAGACGAACTCTATCCGACGGCGGTCCCATGACCACCCGGTGGACGAGGTCCAAAGCCCCTAACGGTCGCGGCCGGGCCGACGGAGACTGGTTCCAGTCGAGAGGCAGGATCATGCACGCTTTGGTGGTTTTCGAGTCGATGTTCGGGAATACGGCGGCGATCGCTCGCGCGGTGGCCTCGGGCCTCGCTGTGAAACTGGAGACCGGGGTATACGAAGTTGGCGTTGCCCCCCGGGTACTGGCCGAATCCACCGGGTTGCTGGTCGTTGGCGGCCCCACCCATGCCTTCGGCATGAGCCGGGCGGGGACCCGAGAGACGGCCGCGCGTGAGGCCGGTGACCGACTGATATCCAAAGGCATCGGTGTCAGGGAGTGGCTTGATGCGTTCCAGTTTCCTCGTTGGGGAGTGGCCGGAGCAGCTTTTGACACCCGAATCGACCGGCCCCGGTTTCCCGGGGCGGCGGCGAACGCGATCGCTCGACGGCTCCGGCGCGCCGGGGTTAGTCCGGTCCTTTCCGCCGAAAGCTTCTATGTGTCGGCGACCGACGGGCCGCTGTTGGAAGGCGAACTCGAGCGTGCCCGCCGATGGGGAGAATCCCTTGCCTCCACCATGGTGAAGCCCCTGCTCGGGCAGGCGTTCGGGGTGGTATTCGATTCCGTCGAGGGCGCACCTTCTCCGGCTTCGTGAACAGTCTCAGCGGACCCAGAGTTCTATCCGCCAGAGTTCTATCCGCGAGAGTTCTATCCGCGAGAGTTCTATCCGCCAGAGTTCTATCCGCGAGAGTTCTATCCGCGAGAGTTCTAAGCGCCAGAGTTCTGAGCGGTTG
>DATEEG010000440.1:0-3766 GCA_035281305.1 Acidimicrobiia bacterium
GACATCAACGACGATTTGGGTCACTGGACTCCAATCACCTTTTATCTCGGGATCGTCTGGCGTCTGGCGTCTGGCGTCTGGCGTCTCGGCTTTCGCGACACGAGTGGCAACTTTCCTGGCCAGCTTGCCCAGTTCACGCTCCAGCGACCTGACCCCCGCTTCTCTCGTGTATCGATCCACCACGGCTGCGAGAGCGGCTTCGGTGACCTCGATTTCCTCCGGCTCCAAACCGGCATGACGGATCTGGCGCGGCAGCAGGTGATCGCGGGCAATCGCCACCTTCTCGTCATCGGTGTACCCGTCCAACCGAATGACTTCGGTTCGATCGAGCAGGGGGGCGGGGATGGTCTCGAGGACATTGGCGGTTGCGATGAACAGCACGTCCGACAGGTCGAGGTCGACTTCGAGGTAGTGATCGCGGAAGGTGTGGTTCTGGGCAGGATCGAGCACCTCGAGCAAAGCCGAGGAGGGATCTCCCCGCCAGTCGTTGCCGACCTTGTCCATCTCGTCGAGCAGGAAAACCGGGTTCATGGTTCCCCCTTCGATCAGCGCCCGGGCGATTCGACCGGGACGAGCGCCCACGTAGGTGCGCCGGTGCCCGCGGACCTCGGCTTCATCGCGGATCCCGCCCAGGGAAACGCGGACGAACTTGCGCCCGAGGGCCTTCGCCACCGACTCGCCCAGCGAAGTCTTGCCCACGCCAGGCGGGCCGACGAGAAGAAGGATCGCTCCCGACTGCCGGCTGGCCGGTTCGTTGAGACCGCGCTCCTGACGAAGCTTGCGGACCGCCAGATATTCGACGATGCGTTCCTTGACATCCTCGAGACCGGTGTGGTCGGCGTCGAGCACAGCCCACGCTTCGTTGAGGTCGAGATGATCGTCCGAGCGCTTGCCCCAGGGAACGTCGAACATCGTGTCGAGCCAGGTCCGGATCCACGAATGCTCGGGTGATTGCTCCGACATCCGCTCGAGCCGATCGATCTCTCGCTCGACAGTTTCCTTGACTTTTTCGGGCATCTCCGTTTCGGCCAACTTGGCCCGATAGTCCTCGGCTGCGCCCTGGTCTTCGCCGAGTTCCTTCTTGATCGCCTCCATCTGCTGGCGCAGCAGGTACTCCCTCTGCCCTTTGTCGATGTTTTCGGTCGCGTTTTCACGAACCCGTCGGCGCAATTCGAGCTCAGCCAGAACCTCGCGCATCCAGTTGAGAAGTTTGCCGAGGCGTTCGCGGATATCGAGGGTCTCGAGGATCTCCACCTTCTGTTCCAGGGAAAGGTCCGGCGAGTAGACCGCCAGGTCGGCCAGTTGCGACGGGTTCTCGATGCCGAGGACGCGTTCGGCCACCTGACCGATACCGCGATGGTCGAGCACCTCCGTCACAACCGCTCGATACTCGGC
Source organism: Acidimicrobiia bacterium (assembly GCA_035281305.1). Lineage (GTDB taxonomy): Bacteria > Actinomycetota > Acidimicrobiia > Spongiisociales > ZC4RG35 > DATEEG01. The sequence goes on from DATEEG010000440.1 coordinate 1,396, forward strand.
GACCAGGGAATCGAGCGCCTCGTCGTGGACATCGACTTCGGGGTAGGCCTCGTATTCAACCCAGAGGGCTCCGGCGGCATCGGTGGAACCGCTACCGACCCGGGCCCGGGCGACACCGGAGACGACAACGTTGCCGTCGTCATCGGATTGCTGGATCTCGGCGATGGTCCCAACCGAGGCATATTTTCCCTGCACCCGGGGGACGAGGATCAGTCGATCACCACTCTTGGCCGCCGCGGCCAACGCGATCTTGCCCTCGGCGGTTTCGATCCGCAGGGTGACGACCATGTGGGGAAAGACGACTCCGTTGCGGAGGGGCAAGACGGGAAGGGTCTCGAGGCTGATTAGTTGGTCGGTTCCAGATTGATCCGAGCGTCCGTTCACAAAAAGCTCCGTTCGAGGCTTGAAGTTTGAAGTCCTTGATGGGGAAAAAAACCCCTGGCTGTACAGAGATATTCCGAACCGGGGGAATATGACACTATCGCACTCAGGTTGTAGGGTAGTCATTCACTCAACTTCGGAAACCCTCAGCATCCATCAGGAGGAAACCCAATGGCTCGCGCCGTAGGAATCGACTTGGGCACCACCAACAGTGTCATCGCCACCCTCGAAGGGGGCGAGCCCACCATCATCCCCAATGCAGAAGGGGCTCGCACCACCCCGTCGGTCGTCGCCTTCAAAGACGGCGAAGTGCTCGTCGGGGAGGTCGCCAAGCGTCAGGCGATCACCAACCCCGACCGCACCATCCGCTCCGTCAAACGTCACATCGGAACCGATTGGTCCACAGACGCCGACGGCAAGAAGTACACCCCCCAGGAGATCTCCGCTCGAATCCTGATGAAGCTGAAGAGGGACGCCGAGGCGTTCTTGGGCGACTCCATCGCCGACGCGGTGATCACCGTCCCCGCCTACTTCAACGACGCCCAGCGCACGGCCACCAAAGAAGCCGGCCAGATCGCCGGGCTCAACGTCCTCCGGATCATCAACGAGCCCACTGCTGCGGCCCTTGCCTACGGGCTCGACAAGGAGCACACCGATCAGACGATCCTGGTGTTCGACCTCGGGGGTGGCACGTTCGACGTGTCGGTCCTCGAGATCGGTGAGGGCGTCTTCGAGGTCAAGGCGACCTCGGGCGACACCCACCTGGGTGGCGACGATTGGGACCAGGCTGTGGTCGATTGGCTCGTCACAGGTTTCAAGAACGACCACGGAGTCGATCTTTCCAAGGACCGCATGGCCCTCCAGCGTCTCAAAGAGGCTGCCGAGAAGGCCAAGATCGAGCTCTCCCAGGTCGCCGAGACCGAAGTCAACCTGCCTTTCATAACGGCCACGGCTGATGGTCCGCTCCATCTCCAGCGCAAGCTCACCCGGTCCGAGTTTCAGAAACTGACCGAGAACCTGCTCGACCGGCTCAAGGGGCCGTTCAATCAGGCCATCAAAGATGCCGGCATCGGCGTCGACAAGCTGCACCACCTGGTGCTGGTAGGCGGCTCGACCCGCATGCCGGCTGTCCAGGACCTGGTCAAGGGCCTGACGGGCAAAGATCCCCACAAGGGAGTCAACCCCGATGAAGTGGTGGCCGCCGGAGCCGCGATCCAGGCAGGCGTCCTCAAGGGTGACGTCAAAGACATCCTCTTGCTCGACGTCACCCCGCTGACGCTGGGGATCGAGACCAAGGGCTCTGTCATGACCCGAATGATCGAACGAAACACGACCATTCCCACACGCAGAACCGAGACGTTCACAACGGCCGAGGACAACCAGCCGGAAGTGGAGATCCACGTTCTGCAGGGCGAGCGAACGATGGCGGCGGACAACAAGAGTCTCGGGAAGTTCCGCCTCACGGGCATTCCACCGGCGCCGATGGGCCTCCCCCAGATCCAGGTGACGTTCGACATCGACGCCAACGGCATCGTCAATGTCTCCGCCAAGGACATGGCGACCAGCAAGGAACAGGCAATGACCATCACTGGTGGGACCGCCCTGGCCAAGGATGACATCGACAAGATGGTCAAGGACGCCGAGGCCTACGCCGAGGAAGACCGGCGGCGCCGGGAACAGGTCGAGACCCGCAACCAGGCCGACCAGCTGGTCCACCAGACCGAGAAGGTGCTGAACGAGCAGGGCGACAAGCTGGCCGACGATGAGAAGGCCAAAATCGACTCCGCCCTGGGCGAGTTGAAGACCGTGCTCGAAGACAGCTCGGCGGACGCCGCCAGTCTCCGGGCCAAGATCGACTCGCTGGTGACGATCAGCCAGGGTGCTTTCAGCCGGATGTACCAGGAGTCGAGCCAGCAGCAGTCGGCGGCTAGTGGTGCCGCCGGCGGTGGATCCGACGACGACGTCGTCGAGGCGGAGATCGTTGACGAGG
>DATEEG010000441.1:0-5144 GCA_035281305.1 Acidimicrobiia bacterium
GACGGCGCCGTCGACAGCGACGAAAAGTACGGCAGCCCCACGCTTGCGCCATGTGTCAACGCCTGCTTCCAGGTCGCCCGGGATTGCGAAGCCACGGTCACGCACCAGGTTGGGACCGCCCACAGCGACGGTCTGACCACCAACCTCAGCCTCCACCCCGCGCCCGCTCATCGCCTTGAAACCACTCGCCGGCGGCACCTCGCCCCGACTTCTGGCTGCGTCCACGATCGCCCGGGCCAGTGGATGCTCGGAGTCCATCTCGGCCGCCGCCGCCAACGCCAGCACCCGGCTCTCGCTTCCGTCGATTCCCATCACGCCGGTGACACGGTGGGCCCCTTTGGTCAGGGTGCCGGTCTTGTCGAAGATCACGACATCGACCATGCGCATCCGTTCCAGCGCCAGACGGTCTTTGACCAGGATGCCATGGCGGGCAGCCATTCCCGTCGTGATCGAGATCACCAGCGGAATGGCAAGTCCGAGGGCGTGGGGACACGCCACCACCAGAACCGACACGGTCCGTTCTATCGCCTGGTCGGGCCGGCCGGCGACCAGCCACCCGGTCACTGTGATGACCGCCGCCACGACGGCAACGTAGAACAGGAGGGCTGCAGCCCGATCGGCCAGAACCTGCGCTCGCGATTGGGACTGCTGGGCCTGATCGATCAGCCGGCGAATGCCGGCCAGAGCGGTTTGATCCCCGACCGCCTCGACCCGCACCCTGATCGCCGAGTCGGTCGAGACGGCACCGGCTACCACCCGGCCGCCAGGTCCTTTGGCAACCGGTTTCGATTCTCCGGTGATCATCGATTCATCGAGCTCGGCCGAGCCCTCGATGATCGAACCATCGGCGGGTATCCGGCCACCGGGACGGACCAGGACGGTGTCTCCCACCGCGAGGTCGCCGATGTTGACGGTCTCCACCCCTTCGGAAGCAACCCGTTCGGCTGTGTCGGGGAGCAGTTCGGCCAGAGCGGTCAGAGCCCCCCGGGCTTGCCCTATCGCCTTCATCTCGAGCCAATGGCCGAGGAGCATGATCGTGATGAGGGAGGCAAGTTCCCACCAGAAGTCGAGTTCCAGCCAGCCGAACGTCGTGGCCGCCGACGCCGCGAAAGCCACCGTTATGGCCATCGCGATCAGCAACATCATTCCTGGTTGGTGGGCTCGGATTTCCTGCACCGCACCCTTCAGAAAGGGCTGGCCTCCATAGACGAAGATCGCAGTCCCCAGGATTGGAGGCACGAGGTCTGAGCCTGTGAAACTCGGAAGTGTCAGCCCGAGCCACATCTGGATCATGTCGCTGTACGCGATGACCGGAATCGTCAACAACAGCGAAATCCAAAAGCGATCCCTGAACATGGCGACGCTGTGTCCGGCGTGCTTGTCGTGGCCGGTCCTTTGTTCGTGACTGTCAGGCCCGTGGGATACCGAATGAGCCTGGTGCGAATCGTGCCCGATCATGAGAGGTGCAACCTACCGAACACCTGACGCACTGGAGGCCGGGTGGGTCTCATACATTCGCACCCACACCACCAGTCCAGAGAGTGCCGTGACCGCGGCAGTTGCCCAGATGGCCGGCTGCAAGCCGACTCTGTCGGCCATCAAGCCGACCGCTATCCCCCCCACCGCGAAGCCGGCATCCCGCCAGAACCGGTAGGTGCCGACGGCGGTCGCTCGCCAGGCCGGGTGGGCCACGTCCGAAATGACGGCCAGCAGTGTCGGGTATACGAGGGCGGTCCCGGCGCCCAGGGCGACAGCGCCGAGGGCCCATGCCCGGGTGCTATCCACCGCTGCCATCGCTCCGAGAGCGACAGCCTGGACGAGCATTCCGCTCACGATCAGCGGCTTGCGGCCAATTCGATCAGACCAAGCGCCGGTGACCAGTTGGCCGAGTCCCCACACCGCCGGATACAACGCCGCCAGAATCCCGATGGCCCCAGTGCCAATCCCGGCTGCTGCCCACATCAGGGGAAACAGGACCCAGGCGACCGCATCGTTGAGGTTGTTGATCAAACCTGCCTGACAGGCGGCGGAGAGAGCGGGTTCGCGAAAGCTCGTATTCACGACCACGGCGTTCGTCGTGGCCGGGACACCTTCGCGTTGACTCTTGGCCTCAAGGCGAGCGTGGTGACGGGTTTCCCTGATGACGAAGGCCGACAGGCCGAGCCCGATGGCGGCGTACGACGCGCCGACCAGGAACGGGATCGGCCGAAGACCGTACCCGGCCGCAAGCCATCCAGTCACCCAGGCCGTGGCAGCCAGGGCGACGTAGCCGGAGGCCTCGTTGAGTCCCATCGCGAGTCCCCGTTGCCGGGGACCGACCAGATCGATCTTCATGATCACCGTCGTGGACCAGGTCAGCCCCTGATTGATGCCCAGCAGCACGTTGGCCGCAACCACCCAGCCCCAACCCGGGGCGAAAATCAGGATCAAGGGAATTGGGAGACCGACCAGCCAACCGGCCACCAACACGGGCTTGCGGCCGAAGCGATCCGAAAGCACGCCGGCCGCGAGGTTGGTGAGAGCCTTGGCGGCACCGAAGGCGACGACGAACATGAGAACGGTCGAGAACGTGGAGACACCGAACACGTCGCGGGCAAGCAAGGGCAGAACGGTTCTTTCCTGACCCAGCATCCCCCCGACGAGGGCATTGATCGCCACCAACAACGCGAATTGCGCGAGGTTGTTGCGCAATCCCAGCTGAATCGGTCCCCTAAACGTGTCCGTCATCCGACTTCGAGAGGCCGGCCGGTGGTCCGGGACCAGTCTTCGGGCCCACCGATCAGCACCGTCACGTCGGTGCGGCCGGCACGTTCGAGGACGCTTGCCGCCGTCGAGGCCCGGTCGCTGCGACCGCAATGCACCGCCAGGCTGCGACTCGGAAGACCGGCAGCCGCGAGATCGCCAAGCTCGGCGTGGAGCACCCCGGGGATGTGGCCCGTCTCCCATTCAGACGATTGTCGGACATCGATGATCTGAGCATCGAGGACTCCGATGGGTGCCCTGGCTGTCGAGTTGAGTCGTCGCCCCGAAGCGCTCCATGCCTCGGTGCCTCCGGCGAGTTCGCCGGCCAGATTCTCGAACCCGATGCCCAGACAGGCCCGCACGAGCCCTGGACGATCCTGGCCACCTTCGGCAACGAAGATGATCGTGTCGTCGATGTCGACCAGCCAGCCAAGCCAGAGGGCGAACTCATCACGCAGCGGGATCGAGAGCGAGCCGGGCAGATGACCGCCGGCCCAGGAAGCGGCGGGCCGCACATCGACAACCGTCGCACCGTCCCGGCGAAGCCGATCGAACTCATCCGGGGCGATCGCCGCCAGCCGGGGCCCCTCGCCGCCATAGACACGGGGCCCGATCCGGTTCCGTTCCCGCAGACGCCCGTAGTAGACGGGATATGTGCCGAGGTTCGCCAGCAGCAGCTTGACGAATTGGTCCTCCTCCTCGACCCTCAGAAAGGGATTGGTGGCGCGTTCGCGGCCCATCGTCGTGACCCGATCCCCGCCGACCCCCGCGCTGCAAAACGACCCGGCGCCGTGGGTGGGGAAAACGGCCAGATCATCCGGGAGTGGTGCGAGGACGTCCCGCATCGAGCGAAACATCTGCCGGGTCAACTCCTCAGTCTGGTCGGGGGCGATCAGATCGGTCCGGGCCACCGCCCCGACCAGCAGGCTGCCTCCCGAGAACAACGCCAGCGGCCGGGTGCCGTCAGACAGCAAATAGGACAGGTGCTCGGGGGTGTGACCGGGGGAAGGCAATGCTTTCAGGGTGAGCCCTCCGAAAGTCACGTCGCCTTCCGGCTCCAACGGGCGATGCGCGAAGGCAAGCTCGGAGCCGGCGGGCGCATAGAGGGCCGCGCCAACGGCCTGAAGCTCACGTCCACCCGAAATGAAGTCCGCATGCAGGTGCGTCTCGACGCCTGCAACGATGTCCCAGCCCCTCACCTCCGCCTCGTGCAGGTAGGTGGAAGGGTCCCGCCTCGGATCGATCACGAGTGCACGTTGGTCGGGCAGGCCAACCATGTAGGACGAATTGCCCAGGCCCGGATCAACGAAGGGGATGATGTCGATCGTCACGAGGCACTGCTCACCGGATGACCGGCCTGGCGCCACTCCGGCAGGCCTTCGACCAGGCGGAAAGCTCTGCGTCCGGCGGCCTCGATGATCCGGACGCCTTGCTCGGCGAAGGCACAGAAGCGACCCCGGCAATAAGCGACCACGTCGAGTCCGGCGGGCAGCTCTATCAAGCGCGCTTCCAGCTCATCGAGCGGGATCGACAGGGCGCCAGTGATGTGGCCGGCAACGAACTCGCGGTGAGGACGAACATCGACCAACACCACCTCGCCTCGTTCTAAGCGGGCAGCCAACTCGTCGCGATCGATCTCCTCGACCGGGCCGCCGAGGTAGGCCTCGGCAGCGGCTCGCACGTCTGCGGAACGATCGAACGCGACGTCGCGCAACATCGTCAGCAGCTGGACGACCGTTTCGGAAGCAAGCCCGTACCAAACGCGGTTCCCGTCGCGCCGGGAGGCGACCAGACCGGCCCGCCGGAGCACCTGAAGGTGCTGAGAACAGTTGGCGATGGTGATCTCCAGGGCTCTCGCGATTTCGTCCACCGGGCGCTCACCCTGGGCCAGGAGATCCAACAACTCGATCCGGCGACCGTTGGCCAGGCCCTGGGCCACCCGGGCGAATCCGTCGCTGAGCCGCACCTTCACTGCCGACATCTATTCAATCCCTCAAGCGATTACTTGAATAATATCGTAGGTTCGGGTACCCGGTTGATGGAGGCAGTTCGTGACCGCGGCGGAACACGGTCAAGGGGGTGTCATCTCGAAAATTCGCCCTTCGTGGCTCGAACGGGTTCCCTCCTGGGTGCAGCGACTGGCAACGATGGGCGTGCTGGCAGGAGATCCCGAGGAGGAGCGACTTCGCAAGGCGTCGCTGACACTCACCGCGACAATGGTCTCAGTCCTGGCAATCGTCTGGGTGACGACCTACTCGCTACTCGGCTTGTACCTGTCGGCGGCGATCCCCTTGGGATACCAGGTCATTTCGACAGCGAGCCTGGCCGTGCTGGCTCGCACGGGTCGATTCGAATTCTTCCGTACCAGCCAGCTGAGCCTCATGCTGGTGCTTCCCGCTCTC
>DATEEG010000442.1:0-2903 GCA_035281305.1 Acidimicrobiia bacterium
GTAGATGTCGAGATCGACATTGGCGACCGCCCTGACCCAGCCCTGGGTTCGTTGGAGGACGCCACCGCGAACAGGAAAGTCTTTGGTCAGCCCTTTGAGCTGGACAAGCTTTTCCTTCATGAGTCTGACGTCTGACGTCTGGCGTCTGGCGTCCCGCTTTCGGCTTCCGCCTTCCGGCGTCCGTCTTCCGTCTTGAGGGACCCATCTTCGTTGTGGTAGATCCAGCAGCGGACCAGGTGGTCTTCTGCGACCGGTCTGAGCTCGGGTCGAACTTCGAGGCAGATCTCGAGACCATATTCGATGCGAGCCTTGCAACGGGAGGCGAATCGACATCCAGGCGGCAGGTCCATCAACGAAGGAACGACCCCTGGAATCGTGTCCAACTCCTCCTTGACAACGCCCAGGGTGGGAATGGAGCCGATCAAGCCCCTCGTGTAAGGATGCTTCGGTTCTCGGAACAGCGGGCGGACCGGGGCCTGTTCCACGATCTCCCCCGCGTACATCACGGCCACGCGATCGGCCATCTCGGCGACGACACCGAGGTCGTGGGTGATGAGAATCACCCCCATGCCGAGGTCGCGATTGAGGCGCCGGATCAGGTCGAGGATCTGGGCCTGAATCGTGACGTCGAGCGCAGTGGTGGGCTCATCGGCGATCAACAATTCCGGTCCGGCGGCGAGCGCCATGGCAATCATCACCCGCTGGGCCATGCCGCCAGACAACTCGTGGGGGTAAGCCCGGGCCCGGCGCTCGGGGTCGGAAATGCCTACCTCCTTGAGCATGGCGATGACCCGATGCTGGATGTCCTCATCCGACAGGTCGAGATGGATCTCCATTGCTTCGCCGATCTGCTCGCCGGCCCTGTACACCGGATTCAGCGCCGACTGCGGCTGTTGGAAGATCATGGCGATCTGTTTGCCCCGAACCTCCGGCATCTCGTCGAGATCGAGGTCGACCAGGTTGCGACCCCCGAACCAGATCTCGCCCCCGACCAGTCGACCGGGGTAGGGAACGAGCCTGAGAATCGAGAGCGAAGTAACCGACTTCCCGCAGCCTGACTCCCCGACCAGTCCGAGCACCTCGCCCCGGTTGACGAAGAACGACACGTCATCCACGGCCTGGACCGTTCCTTCCCGGGTGAAGAAATACGTCTTGAGCCCTTTGACCTCGAGCAGCGGGGCGGAGGAGTCGTTCAATCGTTGAGCCTGGGATCGAGAGCGTCACGCAGACCGTCACCAAGCAGGTTGAACCCGAGAACGACGAGCATGATGGCGAGTCCCGGAAAGAAAACGAGGTGCGGGGCCGAGAACAGCTGGTTCCGCTCCTCACTGAGCATCGTGCCCCACTCCGGACTCGGCGGCTGCGCCCCGACTCCCAGAAAGCCGAGTCCGGCCGCCTCAAGAATGGCAGACGCGATCCCCAGGGTTCCAAGAACGACCAGAGGGGTCAGGGCGTTGGGCACAACGCGGCTGAACAAGATCCGCCAGCTCGACGCACCCAGGGCGCGCGAGGCGGCGACGAAATCCAACTCCTTGATCTGAAGAACCGACGCCCGCATGACGCGGGCGTATTGGGGAATCGTGACGATTGCTATAGCCAGGAGGGCATTCCTCAGACCCGGACCGAGCACGGCGACGATGGCGATCGCCAGGAGGAGCGCCGGAAAGCCCAACACCACGTCGGCTAATCGCATGATCAGGTTGTCGATCCAGCCGCCCCAATAGCCCGCCATCGCCCCGAGGGCCGCTCCGACGACCACCGCGACGGTCACAGTCGTCAAACCGATGGTGAGGCTGATCCGGGTGCCGTAAACGATCCGCGAGAACTCGTCGCGAGCGTTGCCATCGAGCCCGAGGATGTGCTGGGGCTTGTCGGTCGAGCAACCCAGAGCATGGATACAAGGGGGATCACGCCGGGTGACGCCCGGTTCACCGAGCAACCCGCGATTGGGGTCGTGGGTCGCAATCAACGGAGCGAAGATCGCTACGAGGACCCAGAAGCCGATGATGATCAGCCCGGCTACGGCAATCTTCCGCCGCAACAACCGGCGAAGGGCATTTCGCCAGACTGCGGTGGGTTTCTCGAGGAACTGACCCTCCTCGGCCATCCTCTCCATATCGAGCACGCGTTGACGGGCGGAGTTGGTCATTCGAGGCGGATCCTGGGGTCGAGGTAGGCGTAGGACAGGTCGACGGCCAGGTTCACCAGGACGTACCCGGCGGCGATGATGACGGTGAAACCTTGAATGACCGGGTAGTCGCGTGAAAAGATCGCCTCAACGAGAGCGCGACCAACTCCCGCGAGGCTGAAGACGCTTTCGGTGAGGACCGCACCCCCCAGCAACCCTCCCATCTGCAGACCCCCGATCGTGACAACCGGGAGCAGGGCGTTGCGGAGGGCATGGCGGGAGACGACGCGTCGCTCTTTCGCTCCCTTCGATCGGGCGGTCCGCACGTAATCGGAACCGAGCACCTCCAGCAGCGAGGAACGGGTTATACGGGCGATGATGGAGAGCGGAATGGTGGCAAGGGCAAAGGCCGGAAGAATCAGGTGTCGGACAGCGTCGAGCAGGATGTCCCATTGTCCGCTGATCAGACAGTTGAAGATGAAGAAGTTCGAGAGGAACTCGTAAATGGGAGCCCAGGCGCTGGCGGGGTCAACACTCCTGCCCCACACCTCGTAAAAGGGAATCGGTGAGACCCCCGCCGAGAGCCGCCCCGACGGCGGTAGGGAGAGCGGAGTGTCTTTGAGCAGCAAGGCGAACAGGTAGGCGAGCATCAAGCCGAGCCAGAAGACCGGCATCGACACGCCCACGTTGGCCACGGCCATGGTCGCCACATCGGTCTTGGTGTTGTGACGCATGGCGGCGAGGATTCCAAGGGGCACTCCGACCAGCAGAGCGA
>DATEEG010000443.1:0-8031 GCA_035281305.1 Acidimicrobiia bacterium
TCGCCGCCCCGACCAGGGCACCGAGGGGCAGCGTGGACCACCCGATGGTTCTTGCGGCCGTTATCACGCGTCCCATCATCGCGGTCGGGGTGTACGACTGCCGGATGGTTGCAAGCGGCACATTCACCAGTGAGATGCCGACGAACATGGCGAAGAGCAAGGCCAGAACGCTGAACCCGAATCGCGTTCGGACGGTGACGAGGAAAGCGGCGCCGAACGTGATCATGCCGAGCGTCATTGTTCGCCCGTGGCCGATGAGACGAGAGACCCGGGGGGCCATCAATGCTCCGACGATCCCGCCCAGTCCCAGCGCCATGAACATGATGCCGATTTGAGCCTCACCGGCCCCGACCACCTCGGTTCCGAGCACCACGAACGTCGATTCCAGGAAACCGACCGCCGCGTTGGCCGAGGCCGCGGCGATCGTTGAAGCTCGCAGGTGCGGTTCACTGAACAAATAGCGGATTCCGTGCATGGCCTCTTCGAGATATTTGCTTCGCTCCTCCCGGGGGATGCGTACGGGGACAGGCCCGATCAACCAGACCGATACGGCTGACAACAAGAAAGTACCGCCGTTGAGGAATAGTCCGGGTGCGACGCCGACAGTGTCGGCCATGGCTCCCGCCAACAGAGGACCGAGCACGAGGGCGACCTGCTGGCTGGTGGCGATCCGACTGTTGGCGGTGCTCAGCTGATCCTCTCTTACCAGGGCCGGGATCAGGGATTGCAGGCCGTTCTGGAAGGCCGACGCGAATGTTCCGACAAGAAATGCCATCAGAAATACCACGACTTTGAGGTCGGGATCGGGGCCGAGGGCGATAACACCGAGGATCGTGAAGGCTCCGGCTCGAGCCAGGTCGGCCGTGATCATGACCGATCGCAACGGGAGTCGATCCAGGAGCACTCCTCCGAGGAATCCGAAGATGACACCCGGAAGGATCTCCAGCACGTAAGTCAGGGCCAGGTCGACATTGGCGTCGGACAACTGCAGCATGAACAAAGGGATCGTGAGGTAGGCGACGTAATCGCCGACCTGGGAGAGAGCCTGTCCCCAGAAGAGACCTCGAAACCTGCGCCCGAGGCCGGAATCGACGCGATGTCGGCCCCGCGTCGCCGATTCGTGGCTCATAGATCAAGGTTAGGCCCGCAGGACTGACCGATGGCTTTGGTACCCTGTCAGCAATGGCCATCGGACCACAGGAAATCCCCGAGCTTGTCACCGAGCTCGCGACGATGTCGAAGGAGTACCTTCGACAGGAAGTAGTCGAGCCGGCGAAGAGACTCGGTCGCTTTGCCGGGTTCGGACTTGGCGCCGCGGTCCTGTTCTCGATGGCATCGCTCCTCCTGACTCTCGGGCTGTTCGCCTTGCTGAGAAGGCTTCTGCCCGACACCCCGTGGTGGTCGGTAGGTGCCCGTCTCTTTACGTTTGTCGGAGCCGGAGCAGGCGCCGCCTTGATCGGATGGAGGTTGACCCGTGACGATCACCCGAGCTGACATCGAGGCCAAGGCCCGCCAGATCACCTCGGCGGTGAACGACACCAAGGAGAGCGCCCAGAACACGGCCGTGCTGGCCGGGGTGGCCGTCCTGTTGGTCGTGGGTATCTCTTACCTGATGGGGCGCAGAAAAGCCCGCTCCGGCAGAGCCGTAGTGGAGGTGTATCGCATATGAATCAGGGACGTTTTGCGTTCTGCGATTTGAGTTCTGCGTTCAAGCCGTGAACCCGATCATGGATGGACTGGTCCGCGGGTTTCGCGGCGTTCGAACCGGCGATCAACGATCGCTCTACACGGGCGCCCTCTTGCTCGCGTACGGCCTCTGGAGAAAGAACCGTGGCCGGCATGACCTTCTGTATTCGCGGACTCTGAACCCCGGAGAGGCGATCATCGTCAAGGCGAGCCGGGGGAGAGGCCACGAGATCGTCGTCGGGGACGAGCTCGCCGACAAGATCAGAGCGTCGAAACGCCCCCTACGTAAGACGTAGAACGCAAGCGCCACAGACATGAGAAACCGTCGCTTTGTTCAGGTTGTGGCCTGGGTGGTCGTCATTGCCATGATCCTGGGTCTGGCCGCAACCGCCGTGTCGATATTCGGATGAAGGTGATCCTCCGCAATCCCCGACGCGAAGTCGAGCTGGCCGGGGTGAGACGGGTCTCGGACCTGTTCAAACGCCTCGAGCTGGTCTCAGAGTCTTATCTCGCCATCCGCCGCGGGGAGCTCCTGACCACAGAGGAGATGATTGCCGAAGAGGACGTCATCGAGCTCAGACCCGTGATATCGGGAGGATGAGATGAAGTGCCTGGTGTGTCGGGGCAAAGCGGTCATACAGGTTCGCCGCCACCACGCCAACTTCTGTAAGGAACATTTCATCGAGCATGTCCGCCGCCAGGTCGAGAAAACGATCCACGACTTCAAGATGTTCGGACCCGGCGATCGCCTGGTGCTGGGCGTCTCGGGGGGGAAAGACAGCCTCGCTCTCTGGGACATCCTCACCCGGCTCGGCTACGCGGTCGATGGGGTCTATCTCCACCTCGGGATCGGCGCCTACAGCTCCGACAGCCTGCGTTTCTCCCAGGAGTTCGCACAAACCCGCGGCCTGGCTCTCGAGGTCGTCAACCTTCCCGACCAGTACGACTTCTCGGTTCCAGAGGCCGCCTCCGCTTCACACCGGAGCCCGTGTTCGGCCTGCGGGCTCTCCAAGCGATACATTCTCAACCGGGTGGCCGAAACCTCCGGATACGACGTCCTGGTCATGGGTCACAACCTCGACGACGAGGCGGCGACCCTCTTTTCCAATGTTCTCCAGTGGAACGCTGACTACCTGGCCCGCCAGCGCCCGGTGTTGCCGGCCACGGAGCTGGGGCTGGCTCGCAAGGTCAAGCCCCTGATCAGGGTTGCCGAGCGGGAGACGGCCGCCTACGCGGTGCTGTCGGGCATCGACTACGAGGTGGAAGAGTGTCCGATGGCCTCCGGCAACACCCTCAACCGGTACAAGGAATGGCTCAATCGGCTGGAGGAGCAATCCCCGGGCATCAAGGCCAGTTTTCTGTTTGGTTTCTTTGAACGAGGGGCAGAGCATTTCGACCCGGGTGCTGGTCCCGAGTTGAGAGAATGTTCGTTCTGCGGACAACCCACGACGGGCGACGTTTGTGCGTTTTGCAAGCTGCAGAAACTGACAATCTCCCGACGGCCCGAATTGACGATCACCCCGTGACAACCTATGGCTGGCTGATGGCTGGATTTGGCTGATGGCTGGACCCGGTCCGCTGGCTTCGGGCGACAATGCCCTCCTGATCGACCTCAAAGGGCGTCGTTACCTCATTCGGCTTCAGAACGGCGGCAGGTTTCATTACCACCAGGGCTACGTCTCTCACGATGAGATGATCGGCCAGGAGGAAGGCTTCCGCCTCCAGTCGAGCGGGGGCGGGTCCCTTCTCGTCCTCCGTCCCCGCCTGGCCGACTTCGTACTGAAGATGCCGCGGGGAGCCACCGTCGTCTATCCCAAGGACATGGGCCCTATCGCGGTGTACGCCGATCTCGGGCCCGGCATGACTGTCCTCGAGGCCGGGACCGGGTCGGGGGCCTTGACGCTCGCTCTCCTTCGCTTCGTCGGACCAACCGGCCGGGTTGTCAGCGTCGAACGGCGCGATGACCATGCCGGACACGCTCGCAAGATCATCGAGCGCTGGCTGGGCGAGGTCCCGGCCAACCTCGACCTCCGGATCGGCGAAGTCGAAGATGTGATCGCCGAAGTCGCCCCTGAGCGGATCATCCTCGACCTCCCTGAGCCGTGGCACTCGATCAAGGTCGCGGCGGAGTTTCAGCCGGGAGGTGGATTGTTGTGCTCCTACCTGCCGACGGTGCCCCAAATCCAGACCCTTACCGACGCCATGCGGGAGAGCGGGGCCTACGAGGAGATCGAGGTCTTCGAAACCCTCTTCCGGACCTGGACGGTGGAAGGTCGTTCCGTCCGACCCGACCACCGGATGGTCGGCCACACCGGCTTCCTGGTAATCGGGCGCAAGGTCCTGCCGGCCAGATAAAACCCGCGACCCAGGGTCGTTTCGGTTGTTGGACAACCAAAACGACCCACAGAAAACCGAGGTCTCACACAGGCGGAAGGCCCGCGACGGGTATCCGTTCCGATAGGTCGGTGGAGTCGGCGGCCTCGACTTCTTCCCGCCTGATGCCGAGCAGGAACAGGATCGCATCGAGGTAAGGGACTGAGACCGCAGTCTGCGCCGCGTCCCGCACGACCGGCTTGGCGTTGAAGGCGATTCCGAGACCGGCCACCGCCAGCATGTCGAGGTCGTTGGCCCCGTCACCGATCGCCACGGTCTGGTCGAGGGGGATGCCTTCGACCCGGGCAACCTCGGTGAGGATGGCGGCCTTGCGGGCCCGATCGATGGGTGGACCAATCAGATTTCCGGTGAGCTTGCCGTCGATGATCTCGAGTTGGTTTCCAAAGGCGTGGTCGAGACCGAGGTCGGCCTTGAGGCGCTCCGTGAAGACGGTGAAGCCTCCCGAAACGATGGCGATCTTCATCCCCATCCGATGAAGAGTGCGGACGAAGGTCCGGGCGCCGGGTGTGAGGCGGATCTTCTCCCACACCCGCTCGAGGGCTTCGACTGGAAGGTCCCGGAGCAGACCCACCCTTTGCGTCAGTGACGCAGCGAAGTCGATCTCACCGGACATCGCCTTGCTGGTGAGCACCGCCACCTGGTCGGCGACTCCCGCCTCGTCGGCGAGGAGGTCGATGGCCTCGTCCTGGATGAGGGTGGAATCGACATCGAGGACGATGAGGCGCTTAGAACGCCGGGTCAGGCCCTCGGCCTGTACAGCGACATCGACGTTGTGGCCGGCCGACGTTGCCAGCAGTGACGACCTCATCGCCGCCTGATCGCCCCCGCTGACCGCCAGTTCATAACTGATGACCGGATAGCGGGACAAACGCTCGATCGAATCGATGTTGCCGCCGGCCGAGGCGATCGCGTTGGCGACCGCGCCAAAGGCCTCGGGCCGGATCTGAGCGCCGATGACCGTGACGGCGAACCGTGGCTTGACGGGTGCAGGCACGTCCTCGTCGACCACTTCGAAATCGGCCTGGAGTCCCTTCTCCCACGCATAGAAAAGGACGTCGCGGACGGTCGGCTGACCATCCGGCACCGAGATGAGCACGCTCAGGCTGAGTCGGTCCCTGAGGACCACCTGCTCCACGTCGTACAGCGTGCAATCCCCTTGAGCCAGCACCTCCATCAGCCCCGCGGTGATGCCCGGTGCGTCGAGGCCCGAGATCCGGGCAAGGATGGTGGAAGGCATTGGCCCGAGGGTAAACAGGATGCGGCGGGGCCCGTTCACGGGCGGGAAAACGGACGTCCGCGATCCGCGATCCGCTATCCGCTATCCGCCAGAAACGGACAGAGCAATGCGCGACTCTGATAGCCGCACCTTGAGTACGTGACTGGGCTTCGATAGATCTCAACAAATCAAGGACTTTCGAAACCTCGATGTCTGGAGCGCGGCAAAAGACCTCGCGACAGCCGTCTATTTGGAGACGCGAGCTTTTCCCAGATCGGAGCTGTTCGGGCTCACAGCGCAGATGCGCCGGGCTGCGGTTTCGATTGCTTCGAACGTCGCTGAAGGCAGTCAGCGCCAGAGCGACGTCGAATTCGCCCGGTTTGTCGGCTACGCGCGGGGATCCGCGGCGGAGCTTGCAACCCAGGTTGTGATCTCAACGGAGGCAGGCTTGATGACCGCCGAAGCGTCCAGTGACCTCACCAAGCAGCTCGAACGAGTCCGGATGATGCTTCAACGATTGCACGGTCGTCTGACCGAGAGCGTTGGATAGCGGACAAGACCAGCGTCGACCTCGGTTGTTGAGGGTTGGCGGATCGCGGATAGCGGATAGCGGATAGCGGATCGCGGATAGCGGATCGCGGATCGCGGATCGCGGATCGCGGATCCGATCCTCTTCAACCCGCCCCTCTACGGTTCAATGAAAATGCACTCTCCGGGGCATTCTTCGGCGGACTCGACGGTGATGTCCTCTTGCCCCGTCGGAACTATCGCCACCCCCTGGGCACCCTGGGAATTGCCTTTGGATTCCGCATAGACCGTCCCGCCTTCTTTGACGTAGGCGAGGCCGTCGTCGAGTAGGACGAAGACATCGGGGGCGATCTCCTCGCACAGCCCGTCGCCCGTGCAGAGATCCTGATCAATCCAGACCCTCACCAAGACTCCCAGTCGTGACCGTTCGTCAGAATTCTAATCGCCCCGGCGTTGGCGTCATTCCTTGCCAGAGGGGTTCGGACATAAAGGACTGATGATTTATGCCCGGCTTTCCGATACTCATGGCGATAACCCGACCTCTTCGTATACTGCCAAAAGGGTAGGTCTAGCCAGGAGCGCAAATGAGTCCGAGCGGGAACGAGGAAGCGGCCGAGCTTCGCCGGCAAATGATGACTCTCGAAGACGAGGTCGTCACCCTTCGCCGACGCCTCCAGGACGCCCCCCGTCGCGTACAGGATCTCGAGGCGCGACTCGCTGAGTCGCACGAGAAGCTGGCGCGGTCCCTCGCTCAGAACGACAAGCTTGCGACCGTGCTCGAGGAAGCCCGCGAACAGTTGTCGGTGCTGCGGGCGGAGGTCGACAAGCTGACCTCACCTCCCAACAACTTCGGAACCGTCACCTCGGTCAACGACGACGGCACCGTTGACATCATGACCGGCAACCGCAAGCTCAGGGTCGCCGCCCAACCGGCCGTCGAGGTGAAACTCCTCCAGAAAGGGCAGGAGGTTCTCCTCAACGAGTCGTTCACCATCATCGACATCCGCAACTTCGATCCCACCGGAGAAGTGGTCAGGGTCCGCGACAAGCTCGAGGATGGGCGCCTCGTCGTAATCGCCCATGCCGATGACGAGAAGGTCGTGACCATGGCCGACTCGATGACCGACGTGAAGGTGCGAGCCGGGGACTTTGTCCGGATCGATCCCCGCGCCGGGCTCGTGGTCGAGCGCCTGGCCCGGCCCGAGGTCGAAGAACTGGTACTCGAGGAGATCCCCGATGTCACCTACGAGCAGGTGGGCGGACTAGGAACTCAGATCGAAGAGATCCGCGACGCAGTCGAACTGCCCTACCTCCATCGTGAGTTGTTCTCGCGCTACGGGTTGGTACCGCCGAAGGGCATCCTTCTCTATGGCCCCCCCGGTTGCGGCAAGACCCTCATCGCCAAGGCGGTTGCCAACAGCCTCGCCCGGGCGGTGGCAGATCGCACGGGTCGGCCCGATGCTCGTTCCTACTTTCTGAACATCAAAGGCCCCGAGCTTCTCAACAAGTGGGTCGGTGAGACCGAGCGTCAGATTCGGTTGATCTTCCAGCGCGCCAAAGAGAAGTCGGATGAGGGCGTGCCCGTGATCGTCTTCTTCGACGAGATGGACTCCCTGTTCAGAACCCGCGGCAGCGGGATCAGCTCCGACGTCGAGTCGACGATCGTCCCCCAACTTCTGTCCGAGCTCGACGGCGTGGAGTCTCTCAAAAACGTGATGGTGATTGGCGCCTCCAACCGCGAGGACCTGATCGACCCCGCCATTCTTCGACCTGGCCGGCTCGACGTGAAGATCAAGATCTCCCGACCTGAGGCGGCCGCCGCCAGGGAGATCTTCAAGATCTATCTGCAGGGTGACCTTCCTCTTGACGCCGACGAGTTGGCAGCATGCGATGGCGATCCGGCACGGATGTTCCACGAGATCATCGAATCCACGGTGTCGGCGATGTACTCGGAAGGCGAAGAAAACCGATTCCTCGAAGTGACCTACGCCAACGGCGATCGCGAAGTCCTCTTCTTCAAGGACTTCTCCTCCGGGGCCATGATCGAAAACATCGTTCGCAGGGCCAAGAAGGATGCCATCAAGCGCGAGATCGCCGGCGGCGGCAGCGGCATTCGCCGGGCCGACCTCCTGGCGGCGATCAAACAAGAGTTCCGCGAGCACGAAGACCTGCCGAACACGACCAATCCCGACGACTGGGCCAAGATC
>DATEEG010000444.1:0-6077 GCA_035281305.1 Acidimicrobiia bacterium
GTAGTCGATCGCATGAAGAAGAACCTTCAGCGTCTCGACTTCTTGACGATCCGCCAGTATCGAGGCGTTGGCGGCGATGTAGGAAGCCAACTCCTCACCGGAGGCGCTGTGTCGAGACGAGACCAGATAGGCGGCGACCCAGCCTCGCAACAACTCGATCGCTTCAGGTCGCTCCGGGTCCCGCTGCAAGTCGATGCTGATGTCCACCATTCATACCCGCCTCCCGTTGTTGCGACGTCCGCCTGGCTTCACCTTCGAACTCGAATCCTTGCCCGACTCGGGTCGCCCGTCCCAGGAGCGGCAAATGAGGACAAGCTCAATCTATCTATCAGAGCCCCGATATCGGCTCGATCGGAGCGTTTGCCTCCATGTGACTAGTCAGCAGTTGCGGTTGAGGGCCGGACCCGGGCGATCGGGCCGATTTACGGCGCTTTTAGGAGTCGCATCTACCATTGCCCAGTTGGGGGGCCTAGAACGAGGCCTCCCTTGAGAGCCCCAGGAGGATTGAATTCATGCGCAAGGTGACGGTGACTGTCGCGCTCTTTATTGCCGTACTGTCCGCCCTCGCCACCCCGCTGGCAGCACAGACTGATACGGGCCAGACGGGATCCGGCCTGACTCTGACCACGCCCTATCCGGGTCTCACGGTCGAGCCGGGTGACACGGCGTCATTCGATTTGCTTCTCACGGCCGCCGGCACGACCACGGTGGACCTCTCGGTCGACGGGGTCCCGGAAGGATGGACCGCCAGTTTTCGGGGCGGAGGCTTCGTCGTGAATCAGGTGACGGCCGGAACTGACGAAGCTCCCGATCTGACGCTCAGCGTCATCATTCCCACCGGGACCGCCGACGGCAGCTTCCCTTTGACGGTGTCGGCCGATAGCTCAGCAAGCTCGGCAACGCTTGCCATCGAGGTTGTCGTACAGGGAGGAGCCGGCGGAACCGTGACGATGACCCCCGAGTACACGGGTGTCCGCGGCCCTTCCAGCGAGACCTTCACGTTCCCGGTCGACATCCGCAACGACAGCCCGGCCGAAGTGCAACTGGAGCTGTCCGCCGAAGGCCCGATCGGGTGGATCGTCGAGGCCCGTCCCCAGAGCCAGACACAAGCTTCAGCCATCACGGTTGACCCCGGCGCCACGACCAAAATCACAGTCACCGCCAATCCCTCGACCACCGCTGCGGCAGGTATCTATGACCTTCGGGTGGTAGCCCGAGGAGGCGGCGTCGACGCCGAGGCAGCGCTGCAGGTACAGATCACGGGAAGCTTCGACATGCAGATATCGACGCCCGACCAGAGGCTCAACGCCGATGTCACCGCCGGTCAGGCCACCCAGTTCCCCGTGATCGTCTTCAATACCGGAACCGCCGATCTGGTCCAGGTATCCCTCGACTCGATTCCGCCCTCGGGCTGGGAGGTCACCTGGGATACCGAGTTGATCCCGACGATCGCAGCGGGGGACTTCGCGACGGTCAACGCGACCATCACCCCGTCCGCCGAGGCGATCGCCGGCGACTATCAGATAACTTTCCGGGCGTCTTCGGACGACGCCAACGCTTCGATGGACGTCAGGACCACCGTCAGTCCGTCGGCGTTCGGAGGCCTGGTCGGAATCGGTCTCATACTTCTGACCCTGGCCGCTCTTGGATGGGTGTTCCGTCGCTTCGGCCGGAGATAGGAATGACTGCCCCCACCATTCTGACCAGGCGGCTGACCAAGCAGTACGGGGAAACCAAGGTCGTCAACACCCTCGATCTGCGCACCATGCCCGGAGAAGTGTTCGGACTGCTCGGGCCCAACGGAGCGGGCAAGACCACGACCATCCTGATGCTGTTGGGGATGGTGGAGCCGACGTCGGGCGACATCGAAGTTCTCGGCCTGGACCCGGCCCGCAATCCCCTCGCAGTCAAGAGCCGCGTTGGATACCTGCCCGACGCCGTGGGGTTCTATCCCGATCTGACCGGGCGCGAGAACCTTCGGTTCACGGCCGAGCTCAACCGTCTCAGCCGCAGCGAGGCCAACCGACGCATCGATTCTCTACTGGTCGATGTGGGACTATCCGATTCCGGTGACCGGCCGGTCGGGGTCTACTCACGAGGCATGAAGCAGCGGCTCGGAATCGCCGACGCATTGATCAAACGGCCCGAGATCCTGATCCTCGACGAGCCCACCACCGCCATCGACCCTGAGGGCGTCGCCGAGATTCTCGGCCTGATCAACCGCCTGGCCAGGGATGAAGGAGTCACCGTCCTCCTTTCCAGCCACCTCCTCCATCAAGTGCAGGCGGTCTGCGACAGGGTGGCGATCTTCGTCAAGGGCCGGGTGGTCGCCCAGGGAGCGCCTCATGAACTGGCCGTTGACAGCAAGGGACCCGAGGAGGTGGAGATATCGGTGGGCGCCGACGAAGCCGCGGTGCGGGCTGCGCTGGCCAACCAGAAGTTTCTGCGAAGCCTCAAACCCGGGCGCCTCCCACGGAGCTATCTGATCGAAGTCGAACACGGAAGTACCAACAAACTTGTTTCGAGCCTGGTTGCAGCCGGGCTCCCCTTGACCAGCGTCCGGCGCCTGTCGGAGGATCTCGACGAGGTCTATCGACGCTATTTCCACGCTGAGGAGGCAACGGCCAGTGTCTGATGCAACTGTCCCGATGCACGCCATCGCCCTGGTCGACGAGGGCGTCGGCCACGGCTGGCGGGTGGTGGCCCGCAAGGAGTTCGCCGACCATCTGCGCTCGATTCGATTTCTCGTGCTGGCGGCCATCCTGGCCATCGTCACGGCGGCGACCGTGGTTGCGGCGGCGGGCGGGATTCGCTCCGTGGCTTCACAAGCAATGGGAATCCCGGGCATCTTCCTGCGCTTGCTGACCATCGAGAGCTCGCCAGTTCCGTTTCCGTTCATCTTCGTGTTGATGAACTTTCTGGGGCCCTTCCTCGGGATCGCCTTCGGCTTCGACGCCATCAGCAGTGAAAAATCGGCGGGGACGCTCCCCCGGCTCCTCGCCCAACCGATCCATCGCGACGAGGTGATCATCGGCAAATTCGTGGCCGGCCTCAGCATCATCGGGATGATGCTGGTTGCCACCACCGTCCTCATCACAGGTCTGGGCATGTTCCGGCTGGGCCTGTCGCCGACCCCCGGAGAGATCGGCCGCCTCGTGGTATGGGTGATCGTTGCGATCATCTACGTCGGGTTCTGGCTGGCACTTTCGATACTGCTATCGACCCGGGCGGGGGTGGCGACATCGATCCTGGCATCGCTGGGCCTCTGGCTGGTCCTGATCTTCTTCGGGTCCTTCATCTTCTCTGCGGCAGCCAACCTGGTCGCTCCAGCCGACGATCAGGTAGCCGCGGCCAAGGCCGAAATCCTGCTCTCGAGGATCTCACCAGCCGTCCTCTTCAGCGAAGCGTCCACCGTCCTCCTGGACCCGACCCAGCGGACCGTCGACCTGGTCACCGTGGAACAAGCCGACCGCGCCATCCTCTCGAATCTGACCCTGACTCAATCCCTGTCGGTGGTATGGCCACAGGTGGTTGGATTGGTCGCGATATCGACCGTCCTGTTCGGACTCGCCTTCGTCTCCTTCATGAGGCAAGAGGTGAGGGCGTGAGAAGCGCGTAGCTATTTGTCCCCTCGGCCAAAGGCCGGGGGGAAGGTCCCGCCGCTGAGGAACGAAGCGGGAGGTAGGGGGGCAGGCCAAACCTGTCCGGAGCCGCTACTCGGGCTGCCTGCTGATCCTGGCTGCCTACTGATCCGTCTTGACTTCGGGTCGATGGGACGGCACACTTCCCGGACTTGACAGCGCTCATCTAGAGCGGTGGAGGGACAGGCCCTGTGAAACCGCGGCAACCGATCAGTTCGGTGCCAATGCCTGATCGATGAGATGCCTATGGCGGACCGCCACACGGGTGGATTGCCTCGGCGCTCACTGAGCGCGTCGGGAACGACAACGAGGAGGTCCGTGATTTGGAACAAGTGATAGCAGGCCAATTTTCCTTCTTCAGAAATTGGACTCGACCCTTCGGGGACATGTGTTGTCGACGCTCTCGGGTGGCAGGCCCGGGCGTTCGACGCCCGTAGCTCACCGCAACCACCCGAGAGCCACCCCCGCTTCCGCGGTGTCTTCGGCGTTTTCGCATACGAGCAAAGGATTCTTGATGACGACTATTCACCTGAACGAAGTCGACCTTCCCGCGGTCGGCTCCCTTGTCCAAGCCATCCAGGGCAACCCCCAGGTCGCCCACACCATATGGAAGTCCGAGGTCACCTGGGACGGTGCCTTCCGGACCTCTGCCCGCTCCCGCGATCTGGCCCCGATCGCCTTCGACGAACCGCCCGCACTGGGCGGTACCGACACCGCCCCCAATCCGGTCGAGCAAATCCTTGGAGCGCTGGGCTCTTGCCTCGTCATCGGATACGCGGCCAATGCTTCGGCGGCTGGAATCGAATTGAAGAAGCTGAGGATCGAGCTCGAGGGCGACCTCGACCTCCATACCTTCCTCGGCCTCAACGACGGCAACGCCGGTTTCTCGGGGATCAAGGCCGTGGTCCACATCGAGTCCGACGCCGATGATGCAGCGCTCGACGCACTCCATCGGAAGGTGGTATCAACCTCCCCGGTCGGGCACTCGCTCACCAGGGAAGTGCCGGTAGACGTCATCTTGGCGTGAAATACGTCCCTTCTTGTGACGGTTGACCCCCTCTACGGTGGGCTAACCGTCACAAGAACGGGGTTTGAAGGAGAAGGAGGACAGATTTGAGCAACTATCGCTTCGAGACCCTGCAGGTGCATGCCGGCCAGCAGCCGGCGCCCGGTACCAATGCCCGGGCCGTTCCTATTTATCAAACCACCAGCTACACATTCAACGACAGCGACCATGCCGCCCGACTGTTCGGGCTACAGGAGTTCGGGAACATCTATACCCGGATCATGAATCCGACGACCGACGTCTTCGAGCAGAGGGTGGCCGCCCTCGAGGGAGGACTCGCGGCAGTCGCCACCTCGTCGGGACAGGCCGCCCAGCTTCTCACCTTCACCACACTCCTCGAGACGGGTGACAACATCGTCTCAACGTCTTATCTCTACGGGGGTACTTACAACCAGTTCAAGGTTGCCTTCCCCAGGTTGGGCTTCGGGGTCTCCTTCGTCGATGGCGACGACCCGGCCGATTTCGAGAAGGCGATCAACGACAAGACCAAGGCGCTCTACGTCGAGACCATCGGGAACCCGAAATACAACATCCCCGACTTCGAGGCGCTGGCCGAAGTAGCTCACCGTCACAACATTCCGCTGGTGGTGGACAACACCTTCGGTGCGGCCGGATATCTGGCCCGCCCGATCGAATTCGGCGCTGACATCATCGTTCATTCGGCCACCAAGTGGATTGGCGGCCATGGCAACTCGATCGGAGGCGTCATCGTTGACGCCGGTAATTTCGAGTGGCGCAGCGGCAAGTTCCCGATCTTCACCGAGCCGGCTCCGGGATATCACGGGTTGGTCTTCACCGACGTCTTCAATCCCGACGGTCCCTTCGGGAACATCGGATTCGCCATCAGGGCGCGGGTGGAAGGCCTTCGCGATTTCGGGGCAGCCTTGTCCCCGTTCAACTCCTTCCTGTTCCTCCAGGGCCTGGAGACGCTGTCGCTGCGAGTTCAGCGTCAGGTCGACAATGCACTCGAGTTGGCGAAGTGGCTCGAGCAGCACTCCCAGGTGACATGGGTGAGCTATCCCGGATTGCCGTCTCATCCCTATCACGCCGCCGCCAAGAAGTACCTGCGCAACGGCTTCGGAGGGGTGTTGTCGTTCGGAATCGCCGGCGGCTACGAGGCCGGAAAGCGATTCATCGACAGTGCCAAGCTCCTGAGCCACCTGGCCAACGTCGGTGATGCCAAGTCGCTGGTGATCCATCCGGCCTCGACGACCCACCAGCAGTTGTCCCCGGATGAGCAGACGTCGACCGGCGTGACGCCCGACCTGGTTCGGATCTCCGTGGGCATCGAGCACATCGACGACATCAAAGAGGACATCGACCAGGCGTTGGTCGCAGTGTCCTGATGACGACGAGCGGACCGGACCCCG
>DATEEG010000445.1:0-2373 GCA_035281305.1 Acidimicrobiia bacterium
CGAGGCCCGGTGGGGGGTTGGCCGTAGAAACCAGCCGCGACGCCTCTAGGTCGGCGATCCCCTCAGTCGGGTCGGCTAGCCCGATCAGCATCGTGCCCCAATTGGCGGGACCTCCGAGGTCGTCCCACGTTCGACCGGCATTCTCGACCAGGCACTGAACGTCGACCGCGGCGCAACTCTGCTCGAGAGTGGGTGAACGTTCACCCCACATGGCTATGGCGACCGGAGATCGAGCGAATGGCTGAGCGGCCAGTTCGGGCGCCATGTCGCCGGCAAAGTTGATCACGAGGGTGTCGGCGGGGATGTCTCCGGCCGGCATAGACCGTCGTGAGGTGCCGAGCACTTGAGCCAGGCCGTCACAAGCAAGCACCAGCGCCGGTGGGCAGGCCAGGGCGATATCGGGGTTCTCGACTTCGGCAATCGTGGTAGTCGAAGAAGCCGGCGATCCGTCCCGTGTCACCACCCACCCAATCGCCAGAACCAGGCCACCAACCGCCAGGGCGACGAAGCCGGCGCGCCATCCGCTCATTGGCGGCTTGGGGACACGCCAGCCTCCAGCTTCCACCCGCCGGCAGCAGGCAGTCGGCAGTAGGCCGTAGGCAGTGGGTCGATCATGGGTTCGATGGTAGGTGTCAGCGGGTGATGATCACACCCAGGTAGGACATGCCGGCTACCAGCACCCAGGCGGCCATCCCCAGGGCCAGCGGCTTTCCCCCCAGTTTGCGGAGGCGGCCGAGGTCGACGCCGAACCCCACGCCGACCAGGGAAACTGTGAACAGAAAGCCTTCGACCTGACGGATCGGGTCCATCCACGATTCGGGAATGATCCCGGTCGACCGAATTCCGACCATCACTAGAAAGCCGGCCACGAAGAGCGGCAGGAGCGGAGGGCGAGTCTGGTTGGCGGGCACGTGGCGGCGCCGTCGGGCGAGGGCCACGCCGACAACCAGCGGTGCCAGCAGCGCGACACGCGTGAGTTTGACGACTATTGCCGCGGTCAGCGCATCGTCTCCGGCGGTGGAAGCTGTGGCCACCGTCTGGGCGACGTCATGCACCGCACCGCCGACCCAGGTGCCGAAGTCACCCGGCGTCATCCCGACGACGCTTCCCAGCACCGGCAGGGCGACTATCGAAAGGCTGCCGGCGAGGGTGACCAGACCGATGGCGTAAGCAGCCTCCTCCTCGTCGGCCCGGATCACGCCATTCATCGCTGCAACCGCAGAGACTCCGCAGATCGAGTAGCCGGTCCCGATCAAGAGGGAGAGGTCGGGCGAGATGCCCATCCGACGCCCGAGCCACCGCGTGCCGAAAAACGTGACCGTCACCACCATCCCCACAACGAGGAGGCCGGGTAGCCCGATGGCTGCGAGGTCGTCGATGGCTACTCGCAGCCCGATGAGAACCACCCCGATTCGGAGCAAGCGCGACGCCGCCCAGCGCATTCCGTCCCGGGCCGAGGGGATTCCAATCGTGTTGCCGGCGATGATGCCCAACGTCACCGCGACGATCAGCGGCGAAATCAGATCGGCCGCCCCCGCGATCAGGCGCGCCATCAACGCCAGGAGGACGGCAACCAGCAAGCCCGGGCCGAGGTCGGCGAGGGAGGGGTCAGGTTCTCGTACGCTTCGCGGCATGGTTTCTGAAGAGGTCAGGATTGCGGTCGGGGAGGCAACCGTAACGGGGAGGCTCGTTGGGAGAGGGAACCGACGTACGGGGTTGCTTTTGGCCCACGGCGCCGGGACCAATCAAGATCACCCCCGGCTGATCGAACTGAGAGACGGTCTCGCCGCGGCCGGGCTGACCGTGCTGACGTTCAACTATCTGTATACGGAAGCCGATCGAAAGCGCCCGGATGCACAACCGCTCTTGCTCAGCGCCCATCGAGCGGCTCGCGACCTCCTGGCAGGCGAGGTCGGAGGACCGGTGGTATTGGCGGGCCGGTCCATGGGTGGCCGGATGGGAACCTACCTGGCCGCAGCCGGCGAACCCGCGCTTGGGCTCGTGCTCTACGCCTATCCGCTGCACCCGCCCGGGAAACCGGACAACCTTCGGGTCGATCACCTTCCGGCCATCACTGCCCCGATGTTGTTCTTCCAGGGAACCCGGGACCCGCTCAGTCGGATGGACCTCTTCGACCGTCATGTACGACCGCTGCCGGGTGCCACCGTGGAGGTGCTCGAGGCGGACCACTCCCTCGGCGGCGCCCGGACCGCCCCCCGGCTGATCGAGCGCACCGCCGCATGGGTCGAAACCCTCAGATCCTGAGCCCTGTGCGGCAGGCCGTCTTCCGCCTTCCACCTTCCACCTTCCGTCTTCCACCTTCCACCTTCCGTCTTGGAGTTGACCCGTTTTGGTGGACACAGGTTGGTTAGG
>DATEEG010000446.1:0-3878 GCA_035281305.1 Acidimicrobiia bacterium
TGAGGATGCCGATATCAGTGAATCGCTCGATCAGTTCGGCGCTGACACCTGCTTCGGAAGCGAGCTCATCGACCCTTAACTTGCGAGCCATCGGAGCGATCGTAAAAGCCAGAAACAGTTGCGGTCGTGCTGCAGCGCAGGTTGCGCCGACACCGATTCGTCGAGTTCGCTCAAACCGACCCTCTACCCGTTCATCAGCCTGACGCTCATGCGCCTCTTCACGCTAGGAGCCGTGGCAATCGGCGATGCCCCCAAAAGACCCGCCGATCCGCATGTGTTTGGATGTTGCACCCAGCGGCGAGGAAACATCGCAGTTCGGCAGGGAGGTTGAAGGGCCTCCCCGCCGAACCCAGCCCACCTGAACCCTATGTCTCCGCCCAGTGGACAGCTTTGGCAGGCTGCCAGGCCAAGAACAGAAACCAAATTCCCCATACCAGCCAAACGCCGTACCCAACCAGTGTCGGCAATGAATTGCTGGCCGAGAAGCCCTCTGACCCGACCACCCAACCTTGGGCGATGTAGGCCAGTCCCGTCAGTGCCATCAGAAGCCCGATAGGACGAGGGACCCGGGCGCTTCGGACGAGACCCAGGCCGAACATCACGAACGCCAGACCGAGCAAGAAGCTGAAGTAGCTTCTCATGCCCCATTCCAGCCAGCGGATCGCCTCGGCGCTCGCGAACCGTATCGGTGCGTCCGCCGGAGAAGCAGCCAACCAGGCGTCGACACTCTGCTTGAGCGCCACTCCATCGACAGCCTGAAGGACTGCATAGGCAGCCAACGCGACCCCCGCCGCGACCACCCCCAGCCTGTTCAGCCATAGAGACGGACCTGACCGAATCCCTAAGGCAAAGAACAGTGCGATCAGACCGCCAATGGCGATTGCCATGCTGACGAACTGGCCGAGATGGACCGCCGTCCAGGCATCGCTGTTGGCGTAGTGGGTGAATGCACTCGCATGATCATTGGCGTCGCCTTTGTCCGGGTGGAAAGCCCCGACCACAAACGTGAGCAACAGTCCGCCGAGCAACAGGGCTGTCGCCAGGCGGAGTAGTAGTCGATCAGTCATCTTCTCTCTCCTCTCTCTTGACCCCGACCGGTCGCACCGTTCGCGACGGCCCCGGAGCCTGATGTCGGGCTGACTTCCATGCACCCGACGACGCCCGGACTGGCAAAGGCTGTTTCCCAATCTCGCCCAACGGGTCGACGTACCCGGTGCATCTGCGGTCCCTCCGCACACGCGACTCTCCATTGGGGAGGGTCCGGGCGCAATGGGGCTCGCCGGTGTCTTGGTGTTGTGGTTCTCCGCCAGGGAAGGGTGCAGCTCTCTGCACCCTTCACCCCCTCAGACCCGTAGGTAGGTGAGAACCGCGAGCACCCTGCGATGGGTGCCGCCCGTCGTGGCCAGGTCGAGTTTGCCGAAGATCGTCGAGACGTGTTTCTCCGCGGCACTGGTTGAGATAACCAGTCGATCCGCGATGCCCGCATTCGAATAGCCCTGTGCCATGAGCGTCAGCACTTCCCTCTCGCGTGGAGTCAGTCGGCCTAACTCATCCTTCTCCCGGCGACGATTGAGAAGCTGAGCAACGATGCTCGGATCGATCGCCGATCCGCCTTCGCCAACCCTCCGAACCGCGGCAGTGAACTCGCTGACGTCGGTGATCCGGTCTTTCAGCAGGTATCCGAGTCCGTCCACTCCGCGCTCGACGAGTCTCAAAGCAAGTCCCAGATCGACAAACTGCGACAGGATGACCACCCCGATCTGCGGGTAATCATCTCTGATCTTGTGCGCAAGGCGAAGTCCCTCGTCGGTGTTGGTTGGGGGCATCCTCACGTCAACAACGCAGACTTCGGGCAACGCAGATTCGACGATGTCCAACAGCTCAACAGCGTTAGAAGCGGTGCCGACGACCTCGAATCCGGCCTCACCCAGCAATCGAGCGATCCCTTCCCGAAGCAGGACAGAGTCCTCGGCCAGGGCTATCCGCATGGGACGATGGCCTTGATAGCGGTCCCCCCTTGAGGTCCGTTTCTTACATCCAGATAACCATCGAGGGCACCGACCCGATCACTCAGACCCAATAGGCCTGTGCCACCGCCCAGCCTGGCTCCTCCGACGCCGTCGTCACATATCTCGACGACCAGAGCGGAATCTTCCCGCCGGACAGCGACTTCGGCCCGGGTGGCCCGGGCGTGCTTGGCGATGTTGGTCAACGCCTCGGTCACGACGTAGAAGCAAGCAACTTCGACCGCTGTAGGGAGCCTCGTTTCCAGAGAGGCGGTCAGCCGTGTGGGAACTGCTGAACGGGCCACCACCGCCTCCAGAGCGACGGCAAGTCCGTGATCGGCAAGGGTGGCGGGGTGGATCCCCAGAGCGAGGGTGCGCAACTCGTCGACGGTTCGCCCGAGCTCCTCTCGCGCTTCGGATATCACCCGGAGCGCCATCGAATCGGATGCGATTTGCTTTTCCAGGGCCTGCAACGAGAGCGACACCGACAAGAGGCGCTGCTGGGCGCCGTCATGGAGGTCTCTCTCCACTCGCCGGCGCTCGGCGTCTGCGGCGGCGACGATGCGCTTCCTCGAAGCCCGGAGCTCCTGCAGTCTTGCCCGAAGCTCGGCCTGGAGCCGTTCGTTGGCGAGCGACAGGGCGGCCGCGGCACAAACCGCTCGAACCAGGTCGTCGCCCCCATCCAGTGAAGGGGCGTGGATCAGAGCCGCGACTCGTTCGCCACCATGTTCTACATAGGTGACTATCTGTGAGGATTGTTCTGAGGGCAAGCGCACGATGTTTCCCTCGCGGTCGACAAACTGCTCAGCCGAGGAAAGCCAATACGCAAGCTGCAAGGTTGGATCCCTGAGGGCCTTGGCAATCACGTCACGGAGATCTGCTTGAGGCTCCGGTGCGGCAAGTTGCACCACCATCTCACCGACAACGGAGCGGTCCAGCCGTTGCCGAAGTACGCCGATGAGAAATGCCGCCGGAACCGCACTGAAAGCGGCGCCACTGATCCAACTGGCCACCGGTGTCACCTCTGCCCAATACAGTTCCACGGCCAGCACGAACGCAACGATCAGGAGGCACGTGACTCCGCTCGCGTAAACGGGCGTGAGGCTCCGGCGTTGGACCCGATTGGCACCAAGCCATCGCCGTCCCATGACGGCGGCTCCTCCCAAGAGCGAGATGACTGCGGCGACCGGCTGCTGGACGAAGAGGATCGCCGATGCCAGCCCGGGCTCATCTGCGACCTCGAGGAGGTTCCTGGGGCAGGTCGGACACTTGAGAACCGCAGCCGAATCAGCGAAAAGCAACCAGGCCAGCTGCCCGACCGTGCTCAGCCCGTAAAGCACGACAACCAGGATCCTGGCGGGACGGGTGGCGACCCGCCCTTCCGGAAAGCTCATGAGCGCGTTGAAAAACACCGCGATCCACACGGAGGAAACCAGAAGTCCGAAGCTGAACAGGAGAGCCTGATTCGACGCGGTGAACTCAGCCGCAAACCAGGAGAAACCGGCCGCGACCATAAGGGCGCCGAATCCCTTGTTGCGTCGGGTCCAGGCAAAGAGTCCGCTCGCGATGAACGACCATCCGATGAGCGCCACATACACGACGGACTGAGGGTGCCCGACGACGCGGACCTGTGGATGCCTGCTTTGCAGACCCAGCGCAATCGCCAACGCTCCGGCTAATGAGGCGGCCACTCCGATCAGCCGGACTAGCGACGTCTGCCTCATATCGCGGAATTGTAAAAAGATCGACCGATCGCCTGCCCGTCCGGGGCCACCGAGGTCCTCGCAGGACCCGTGTATACCTGGGCTACCAGGTGCTCCGCAGGACCAAATTGTCCGACCTATGCGGGCTACACTTGCACCAGCGGACCTC
>DATEEG010000447.1:0-2344 GCA_035281305.1 Acidimicrobiia bacterium
CGATCGACGACCGGGGTCTCCGCGTGGGCATCGACGTGTTCGAGGGCGAGCCGACCGAGGGCACCGGCTCGTTCGAGTCCCTCCTCGCTCGCCACCCGGCTGTGTACACGACCCACCACATCGGCGCCTCCACGGCCCAGGCCCAGGAGGCGATTGCCACCGAGGTGGTGGCGATGATCCGCGATTACGCCCGGGGAATCGTTCGCAATGTCGTCAATCTCACGCCGCCACCGCCAATCGGCTCGATCATGGTGATCCGCCACCACGACCGGGTCGGCGTGTTGTCGGCTGTGCTCGAGGCGCTGAAGCGGGCCGGCCTCAACGTGCTCGACATGCAGAACGTGATCTTTGCCGGGGCCGGGGCGGCCGTGGCCACCATCCACGTCGAAGGCGAGATTGGCGAGACAGTCAGGGCAGAAGTTTCCGAGAGCAACGACATCATCCACGTCGCAGTCCGACCCGCCGTCCCATGAGCCGCTGGCTCCTGCCGGTGAGCGCCGGGTTGGTTCGACCCCAGGCGGCGGCGGAGGTCATCAGCCCCGCTTATGACCTGTACACCCCGCCGGAACGTCTCCGTTATGCGTCGGCCCGGCCCCGCAACTTCCTCAACGCCACCCTCTCCGAGGAGGACTATCCCGATCGGGACGTCGAGAGCCGCCGGGTCCATGCCCTCGAGTACCTCCGGAGGGAACTAGACGCCGGCACCTGGAGCTTCGGGGGCGAGAGGTTCGCGGTCCTGCGCCTGGAAAGCCAGGGACATGTGCAGACCGGTGTCGTGGGCGATGTGCCAGCGGCTGCGTTTCCCGGCTTGATCCGTCCCCACGAGCACACGAGGCCACGGCGGGTGGCCGACCTGAGCGACTACCTGAGATCGGTTGGATACGCGTCGTCTCCGGTCGGTTTGACTTATCGCCGGCAGCCCGAGATCGATGCAATCGTGTCGCTGGTGACCGAGCACGCACCTGACCTGGACGTGACTCTCGAAGACGGGGACAGGAACACGGCGTGGGTCGTGGAGAACCACGACGCCCAGGACGGCCTGATGGCTGCCTTTGCGGACGTTCCCGCGGCCTACATCATCGACGGACACCACCGGGTGGCCGCCACCGTGCAGAGGGACGCCGACCCACGTGATCCTGCCAGCAGGTTCCTGGCGGTGGCGTTTCCCGATGACGACCTCATGGTCTATCCGTTTCACCGATGGATCGACGGAGAAATGTCGAGGCCCGGGCCTCCGGGCCTGGCAGCGGGAGCGGCCGGCCCCGACCCCGCGCCGGGCCAGGCCGTGGTCGTGACTCGAACGGGGGAGTGGACCATCGAACTGGGTACCCGCCCCGACGAGGAGGATGTTTCCGCCCTGGCCCGGACCGTTCTCGGGCCTGCCCTGGGCGTCGGCGACGAACGCACCGACCCCCGCATCGCCTTCGTGCCCGGGTTTCCCGACGCCAGTGGTCTCAGGGCGCGGGTGGCCGAGCGGGGAGGAGTCGGCTTCATCCTGCACCCGGCCTCGGTCGAGGCAGTCATGGCCGTCTCGGACAGTGGGGGGTCGATGCCGCCGAAGGCGACCTTCTTTGCCCCCAAGCCCCGTTCGGGCCTCTTCCTGGTAAAGCGATAACCCTGAGGCCAAAAAACCCGCGACCCAGGGTCGTTTTCGTGGCCTGGCAACGAAAACAACCCACAGAGTGGAAGAATTGAACACATGCCCCGCCAACTGACCGTCGCCGCGGCGCAAATGGGCCCCGTTGCCCGGGGCGACACCAGGGAAGAGGTCGTCGAGCGCCTCCTGTCACTTCTCGCCGACGCCCACTCCCGGGGCGCCGAACTGGTCGTCTTCCCCGAACTGGCCCTCACCACCTTCTTCCCGCGATATTTCATCGAGGACGAACAAGAGATCTTGACTTGGTTCGAGACCGAGATGCCGGGCCCGGCGACGAAGCCACTCTTCGATCAGGCTCGTCGCCTCGGGGTCGGGTTCTGCCTCGGGTACGCCGAGATCAGCACCGACGACGACGGTGCCACCCACCGTCACAACACGCAGATCCTGGTCGAGCGCGACGGCACCGTTGTCGGGCGATACCGCAAGGTCCATATCCCCGGTCACGAGCACAATGAACCGTGGCGTCCGTTCCAGCACGCCGAACGACACTTTTTCGAGCCCGGCAATGAGTTCGGTGTATGGCGGGCTTTCGGCGGCTTGGTCGGGATGGCGATCTGCAACGACCGTCGCTGGCCCGAGACCTACCGGGTGATGGGCCTCCAGGGAGCCGAGTTGATCCTCATCGGTTACAACACCCCCCTCTACTACGCCCCCGATCCCCAGCAGAATGCACTGCAGGCGTTTCAC
>DATEEG010000448.1:0-4841 GCA_035281305.1 Acidimicrobiia bacterium
TTTGCCCCGGAGCGATTGGCCGAATTCGCGGCAGCCGCGCTCAGGGCAGCCGGTGTCAGTGAGGTTGAGGCGTCGGTCACTGCCGATCGTCTCATCGAGGCCGACCTGAGGGGCAGGACGGGTCACGGGATGATTCGACTGCCCTCTTACATCGAGAGGATTCAGGCCGGGGCCATCAACCTCACTCCCAACCTCAAAATCCGCCACGAGACCGCCACGAGCGCCCTGGTCGACGGCGACAATGGCCTCGGGCAGGTGGTGATGACCCGCGCCACCGAGCTGGCGATCGACAAGGCCAAGGCGAGCGGGCTGGCCATGGTCGGCACGGTTCACTCCAACCACGCCGGCGCCGCCGGCGTGTACACGGCCATGGCTCTGCGGCACGATCTTGCGGCGCTGTACTTCGCAGTCGCCAACGCGAACGGGTTAGCTCCCTGGGGCGGGCGGGAGCGCTTGCTGGGAACCAACCCCATCGCTGCCGCGTTCCCCGCCGGAGAGGAGGTCCCGTTCCAACTCGACATCGCCACGACGGTGGCCTCCCACGGGAGCATCAGGGTCAAGCAACTCGCCGGCGAGCCATTGCCGGAGGGATGGGTCATCGACGCGGACGGCAATCCGATAACCGACCCCCTCCTCGTCGACGAAGGATTCCTGATGCCGATCGGCGGATACAAAGGCTCGGGCCTCAACATCATGATCGGAGCATTGGCCGGGATCATGACTGGAGCCGCGTTCGGGCGAAGTGTGGTCAATTTTCGCCACGACCTCACGACCCCGACCAACACCGGCCAGGCGATCATCGTCATCCGGCCCGACCTCTTCATCCCGATGGACCATTACAAGCACGAAATGGACCGTCAGCTCAGGGAATTGCGGGCTTCGCAGTCGATGACCGGCGAGCCGGTCCGGCTGCCGGGGGAGCGGGCTACGGAGTCGGAGATCGAACAACGCCGCTCGGGCATCCCTGTTCCCGCTTCTTTGATCACCGACTTGAACACTTTGGCTGAGAGGCTGGGTATGGCTGCGCGCCTGGCCGGGTGACCACATCGAGCATTCCAGTGGCCTACGGTCGCGCCTGGGCTCGGGTGTCGAGATGGGCCCAGCCACTCTGCTTGTTCCAGGTGGGCAATGCTCTCGCAAGTCGCGGGGAACCGTCTACCCGGATCGAGTCCTGCTTGAGTGCGTCGCTCCATTTGATGTGCCCGAGGTGCCATTCCGCAATGGCCCGTGACTGCGCCGTGACCACGAGATCCTCTGGAAAGCCCGGATCGGTTCGGCAGACCTCGGAGTCGGCCCGATTGAAGATCATCCAAAGCTGGTTCCCCTTCTTGGGCAGGTCGGGGAAGTCGAAGCGCACGATGATCCGGTGGTCAGGGAGGTTGTCGTGATTCAGGTACAGACGGCACCACGACTCGAGTACGACGCCAGGGTCCAGATGCTCGGGGGCGAGCTCAATCCACCGTTCGCCCCACGTCCCGAGTGCCAGCATGACCTGGCCGAGGTCTTTGCCGGCTGCGGTTGGCGTATAGACCTTCCCGCGACGTGCGGGGTTCGTTCTTACCTCGATGACTCCGGACGCTTCGAGTTGACGCAATCGACTGGAGAGAAGGGCTCGGGACAGTCCCGGGGCGCCGTTGGCGAGGTCGGTGAACGTCTCCACGCCGTTGAGGATGTCGCGCAGGATGATGGGCGTCCATCGTTCGGCGAGTATCTCCGAGGCTCTGGCAATAGGGCAGTACTGACCATACGAGCGCACGCCACGAGTGTTGCATGATCCTGGTCGGGGTGTAAGTACAGAATTTGCACTTCAAAGGTCGGTCCGCTCGCCGGATACTTTGCGAACACATGGGAAAGGAGCAATCGATGTCCGCCGCTAAGTCCACGACCGACCGGAAGGTGAGGAAGACGGAAGGGTTCCGTGTGGCGGAACAGGCGGTCTGGGACCGTTACGGGTTGACCCCACGAGAGCGGATGGTGGAAGCGGGGGGCACTCTCGTCAGGGTGAATGAAGTGGGTGACGGCCCCCCAATCCTGTTCGTGCATGGCAGCGGAGGGTCGGGAGCTTATTGGTCACCTTTGGTCCAGCACCTGCAGGGTCGATTTCGGTGCCTTTTGATGGATCGTCCGGGGTGGGCGAACACGGCGCCGATCGACTATTCACGGACCGCCTTCGGGACCATTGCGGCGGACCTGCTCGAGGGCGTCCTCGCCGCCCTGGCGATCGATCGCGCTCACGCTATCGGAGGTTCCATCGGCGACCTCTTCGTGCTGCGGCTTGCTATTGCCAGGCCGGCCCGCGTTGACAGGGTGGTACTCCTGGGAGGCGGGCCCCTGGTCAACGAAATCGAGCCTCCGACCTTCATACGACTCCTTCGGTCGCCCTTCGGGAGAGTGTTGGTCCGGATTCCACAGAAGCCGGGCATGATCCGAAAGCAGATGGAAGGGCTCGGTCATAAACGAAGCCTCGCCAGTGGCGAAATCCCGGCCGAACTCATCAACCTGTACTCCGCGACCAGCCGGCACACCGAGGCGATGCGCTACGAGCGGGACCTGGTCAGAAGCGTCCTCACGAAAAGAGGATGGGTGCCGGGCTTCGCCCTTTCCGACTCCGAACTCCCGTCGGTCGCGGCCCCGACCCTCATGATCTATGGCAGCGACGACCCGGTCGGTTCGCTGCCTCTCTGGGACAAGTTCGCGGGCTCGCTGCCCAACGGCACGCTCTGGACGGCCCCCGGTTGCGGCCATCTCCCCTGGTACGACAAGCCTCGCGAAGTCGCAGGGCAGGTGACCTCCTTCTTGTGACGGTTAACCCACCGCCCCGGTGGTGAACCGACACGAGAAGGGGTTCGTACAATCGGTCCACCTTGCCGGTTGTCAGTTACGCCAGGAGCGGTGACGTCAATATCGCCTATCAAGTCACGGGCGAAGGGCCCCGTGACCTGGTTTACGTGCCGGGTTGGGTCTCCAACATCGAAGTGATGTGGGAGGACCCCGGTTTGGCTCGCTTCCTCCGCCGGCTTGCCTCCTTTGCTCGAGTGATCATCTTCGACAAGCGGGGCACCGGGCTGTCCGATGCGGTCCCCCTCGAAGGGTTGCCCACCCTCGAAGTGCGAATGGACGACCTCCGGGCGGTCATGGACGCCGTGGGATCAAAGCGAGCCACGCTCTTCGGCCACTCCGAGGGCGGGAACATGTGTGTCCTCTTTGCTGCCACCTATCCCGATCGAACAGACGGGTTGATTCTCACCGGGTCCTACGCCCGGAGGATCTGGTCACCCGACTATCCCTGGGCCCCCACCCCCGAAAAGCGAGCCGCCGACATTGAACAGACCGAGCGTTCTTGGGGCGATCCCAACCTGATCGAGTATTACGCGCCTAGTCGCGTCAACGACCCCGCGTTTCGGGATTGGGTGCAGCGATATTTGCGTCTCTCGGCGAGCCCCCGAGCCGCGGCGGCGATGATGAGGATGAATTCTGAAATAGACGTGACGACCGTGCTGCCGTCGATCCGGGTCCCAACCCTGCTGCTCTATCGAGTAGAGGATCAAGACGTCAGCGTCGAAGAGGGTCGCTACATAGCTTCCAAGATCCCTTCGGCCAAGCTGGTCGAATTGCCCGGTGCCGACCACTTCTTCTGGGCTGGCGACCCCGAGCAGCTCCTCGAGGAGATCGAGGAGTTCGTTACGGGACATCGAACTGCCGCTGATCCCGATCGCGTCCTCGCAACGGTGCTGTTCACCGACATCGTGGGATCAACTCAGATGGCTGCCGATCTCGGTGATCAGGCCTGGCGTGATCTGCTCTCTCGCCACAACAGCGCCGTTCGTCAGGAGTTGACGCGATGGCGGGGGAAAGAGGTCACCAGCGCCGGTGATGGATTCCTTGCCACCTTTGACGGGCCGGCGAGGGCTATTCGCTGCGGGAAGGCGATCTCCGATGCCGTCGCCACGATGGGCATCGAGGTGCGCTGTGGGCTTCACACCGGCGAGATCGAGGTCGTCGACTCGAACGTGGCCGGGCTGGCCGTTCATATCGGAGCACGCATCGCTGCCCTGGCCGGGCCCGGTGAGGTTCTCGTTTCCCGAACCGTCAAAGACCTGGTCGCCGGCGCCGGCTTCCAATTCACGGCGCGAGGCCTTCACTCCCTCAAAGGAGTGCCCGATGAGTGGGACGTCTACGCCCTCGCCTAGGGGTGGGGGGCTCCAGCCACGGTGCTATCGACAACGCATCCCTTTGTCTAGCCGGAACCCGCCCACTGCAACACACGCACGGCCCGCAGTGTGTTCCAGCGGCTTGGGAAGCCGTCAGGACCTTCCATCTCGAAGTGGATCGGACCCTGGTGCGAGTTTTCCAGCGGCCAGCGGCCCGTGACGTCTCGCCTGGCGGCGACCATTTCCACTGCCTCGGCACACCTATCGTCGAGGGCGGCGCCGGTCGATCGAAAGTAGTCAAGCCCGCGGAGGACGTCGTAGTACCAGCGGGTCGGAAACGAGAACATCGTGAATCTCGGGTCGATGATCTGGCCGGTCGAGCGGGCCCGGAATAGGCCCCGCTCGAGGAGGTAGTCCTCGCTCCTCTCGCGAGCGGCCACCACTTCGTCCGAGGATCCCCCGGCCCGTTCCCACGCCGCCAGCCCCTCGAGCACACATATCGTCGTGTGGAAGGACGTCACCGTCGCTCCATACTCGGCCCAGCAGTTCCAGCCTCCGTCTTCTAGCTGCTGGCCGAGGAGGCGATCGACGATTCCGTCCACGGCCTCGCCGAAGTAGGCACCGGTCACGAGAGCGATGCCGTTGATGCACGGCTCGGTCTCGCCGTGGAAATACGAGGCTCCATTAGCC
>DATEEG010000449.1:0-7436 GCA_035281305.1 Acidimicrobiia bacterium
TCTTCGGCCCGGTGATGGTGCTCTGGTTCGCGGTGCTGGCGTTCCTCGGCATAGTCCATGTAATAGATCATCCCTCGGTGCTGGCCGCCGTCAACCCGGTGTACGCCGTCAGGTTCTTCGTCGAGTTCACATCGCGGGCGCTGATCGCCCTCGGCGGTGTGGTCCTGGTAGTGACAGGGGGAGAAGCGCTCTACGCCGACCTGGGCCATTTCGGAGCCGCCCCGATCAAGCGGGGTTGGTTCGCGGTGGTGCTCCCGGCGTTGTTGCTCAACTACTTCGGCCAGGGGGCCCTCTTGCTCGCCGATCCGGAAGCGGTGAGCAGCCCGTTCTTCTTGCTGGCCCCCGAATGGGCCATCTATCCCCTGGTCGGGCTGGCGACGCTCGCCACGGTGATCGCCTCCCAGGCACTGATATCGGGCGTGTTCTCGCTCACCCACCAGGCGATTCAGCTTGGATTCACACCGCGCCTCGAAGTTCGCCACACTTCTGCCGCCGCCCACGGCCAGGTGTACCTGCCGCTGGTCAACTGGGGATTATTGGCTGCGTGCGTCGGATTGGTGTGGGGGTTCGGCAGCTCCGCCAACCTCGCCGGGGCCTACGGCATCGCCGTCACCGCCACCATGCTGATAACAAGCATTCTGATCGCGGTCTTCGCCGCGGAGCATTGGCAATGGAGCCGACGCAAGGTGGTCGCCGTGATTGGAGCGTTTCTCGTCATTGACCTGGCGTTCCTGGGCGGCAATCTGATCAAGATCCAGCACGGAGGGTGGTTCACCCTCGTGGCGGCGACGCTCGTCTTCTATGTGATGACGACCTGGCGGACCGGCCGGCGTTTGATGTCGTTCAAGCTCAAGCGGGCTCAACAACCGATGAGGGCCCTGATTGACAACATCGCCCGGAGTCAGATTCGGCGCATCGAAGGAACCGGTGTCTATCTCTTTCCAAACCCGGGTCACGTCCCGCCCGCGTTCCTGGCCAATCTGCGCCACAACCAGGCGATCCATGAGTCCGTGGTGTTCCTGGCAGTCACCACGGCAGACATGCCTCGAGTACCACGGGCTCGCCGTGACCAGGTCACCCATCTCGGGAGCCGCTTCTTTCAGGTGACTCTGAGTTATGGATTCATGGAGGAGCCGGACGTCCCGACCGAACTTCGCCACATGATGGCCGAAGTGGCTTTTGATCCCCTGCACACGACCTACTTCCTCGGCAAGGAGCACGTGATCTCCAATCCGGTCGAAGGGATCAACGGGTTCCGGGAACGGCTGTTCAACTTCATGCATCGCAATGCCCGCAGTGCCGCCGACTACTTCAAGCTCCCGGTCGACCGGGTCGTAGAAATAGGAATCCCGGTAGAGATTTAGGAGCGTGGTGCGTGCACCACGCTCCTCACCGCTTCAACAGTTCTACCTCGGCCACGCGGCGGCCTTCCATGCGGCGGACTCTGAGGACCCAGCCCTCGAACTCCACTCGATCGCCCCGGCGGGGGATTCGGCCGAGGCGGTCCATGATGAAGCCTCCGACCGTGTCGTACTCGCCCTCAGGGAGCTTGATGCCGATCTGGCCTCGGAGCTGATCGGGACGGGCCGACCCGGGGACGTAGAACCAGTCGGCCTCTCCGATCCGCCGGATAGCTGCTTCTCCTTCGTCGTACTCGTCGCGGATCTCGCCGACCAGCTCCTCGACGATGTCTTCGAGGCTCAGCAAACCAGCGGCGCCACCGTGCTCGTCGATGATCAGAGCCAGATGGCGGCCGGTTTGCTGCATCTCGGCGAGAAGGGGTCGGACCGACGCCGACTCCGGTGCCACCATCAAAGGTCTGATCAGAGTGGGGTCGATCGGCTCGTGGTACCTCTCGTCGGGAATCGAGAGCAGGTCCTTGGCGTGGACGAACCCGACGACGTCGTCGATGTCCCGCTGGAAAATCGGTATTCGTGAGAAGCCTTCTTCAGTGACCACCCGTTCCAGATCGGCCGACGTCGCGGAAATGGGCAGCGCGACGATGTCGGGACGAGGGACCATCACTTCGGCCGCGGCCCGTTCCGAGAACAGAATCGCCCCGGCCAGCAGCTTGCTGGCGAACTCCTCGATCACGCCTTCTTGACGTCCGGCGGAGATGATCGTCGCGAGGTCTTCGGCGGTGTGGACGGTCTCGAGTTCGTCGCGGGGCTCGACCCCGAAAATCCTGAGGATGAAGTTGGCGATGCTGTTGAGAACGAAGACCAGGGGTCTGAACACGGTCATATAGGTGCGCCAGGGAATGGCCAGCCACAGAGCAAGCCTTTCGGGTGTGGCGATGGCGATGTTCTTCGGCGCCATCTCGCCGATGACCATGTGCAGGAAGACGACTATGAGAATCGCGATCACCAGGGCGATCGTGTGCATGACGGAAGCGGGGATGGGGAGCCAGCCGAAAAGGGTCTCGAGCAGATGCGCCACCGAAGGCTCGGCTACGAAGCCGAGCAGCAGGGTTGCCAGGGTGATCCCGACCTGAGCACCTGCCAACGTATCAGAGAGCTCTCTCATCGCTCCCAGGGCTGCCTTGGCCGGCCTCGTACCGATCTTTTCGATCACTTCCTTGCGGGCGGCGGTAAAAGCGAACTCGGCGGCGACAAAGAACCCGTTGGCGACCAGCAGGAACAGCATCCACAGCAGGGCCCCGAGGTTCATGACGAAACCTCTGGAATAGTCACTTTGACCCGGTCGACCCGGCGGCCATCCATCTCGAGGACCTCGAAGATCCAACCGTCGTAGGCGACCCGGTCACCAGGCTGGGGGAAGCGGCCGAGTTGGGAAATGACGAAGCCTCCCAGCGTTTCGAAGTGTCCCTCGGGAAGCACGAGTCCGAATTCCTCCTCCAGGTCATGCCGGTTGATCTGGCCGGGGACTTCGGGTTGATCACCGGATTGGGGGGGCGGACCATTGGCATCGACCGGATCGTGCTCATCGGCGATCTCGCCGAGGATCTCTTCGAGCAAATCCTCGATGGTGATGATGCCGGCCGTCCCCCCGTACTCGTCGACGACTATCGCCAGGGCCCGGCTCTGGCGCTGCATGTCAATGAGGAGCTGGTCGAGAGGGCGCGAGTCCGGGACTGCCAGCGCCGGCTTGGCGATGTGGCCGACCGGTGTGATCGAGCGACGCTCGGGGGGAACTTTGAATGAGTCCTTGACGTGAACGACACCGACGACCTCGTCGAAGTCTTCGCCTGTCACCGGAAAGCGCGAGTGGCCGGTTTCCCGGGCGAGCCGCCGCAGATCGGCGACCGAGTCGTGGCGCGACAGCGAGTCGACCGCGACCCGGGGCACCATCACGTCGGACGCGACCTTTTCAGTGAATGAGATGGCGCGGGTCAGAAGGGACAACTCAGCGTCGTCGAGTTCGCCCTCCTTCCCCGACGAACGGATCATGAGCTCGAGTTCTTCCAGCGATCGCACACCGGCCAGCTCTTCCCGGGGCTCGATTCCGAACCGGCGGACGGTCCAGTTGGCCGACTGGTTGAGAAAGAGGATGATCGGGCGTAGAAGCCGGTTGAGGAACGACATCGGGATCGCCACCAGGACCGCGGTCGCGTAGGGCTTGGCGATGGCGAAGTTCTTGGGCACCAGCTCGCCGATCAGCATCGAGGCGACGTTGGCAACGAACAGGGCCAGACCGATCTTCACCGCCGGGTTGTCGGTGACCCCGGTCCATCCGATCCGGGTCAAGACCGGGTCGAAGAGGTCGGCCAAAGCCGGCTCGGCGAGGGCACCGGTCAACAGCGACGTGACGGTGATCCCGAGTTGAGCTCCCGACAGCTCGAAGGAGAGCTGGCGAAGGCTGCGGTCGACCGAAGCGGCTCTGCGGTCGCCTTCGAGGGCGAGCCTCTTCACCCGGCTGCGATCTACGGCTACAAGGGCGAATTCGCCCGCGACGAAGAAGGCAGTGGCAAGGACGAGAACCGCAACGGCTAGAAGGCCGGCGCCTGTACTAATAGATCTGCTCGCGAGGGGGCAAGGTGGGGAAGGACATTAATCGGGAACGCAATCCGCCATCCGCGATCCGCGATCCGCCAGAACGCGGCTCTCGCGGATCGCGGATAGCGTTCCTTGCGGATTGCGTTCTTCAATCACCCTGCTTTATTCAACGCGTTCGCGAAGGCTTCGGCGGATCCCTCGACGACGTCCGTGTTCAACGAGTGACCGGCGAAGGTGCGATCGCCGATCCTGACGACCACATTGACCTCCGCCATGGCATCGGCGCCCGACGTGACCGGTACCACCCGGTAGTCGATCAGTTTCGCCTCCGTCTCGAAAGCGAGTCGCAGGGCTGCAAAAGTGGCGTGCACCATTCCGTCCCCCTGACCGGTGTAAGTCTGCTCCACGCCATCTTTGACGACTCTGACAGTGGCGGTCGGAGTGACCTCATTGCCACCCGCCACGTGGAGGCTGACCATCTTGACCTTCTCGGTCGACTCGCCGGTCTGATCGTCGACAATCGCCCGAATTTCGTCCTCTCCGATCTGGATCTTGCGGTCGGCTAGCTGCTTGAAGCGTTCGAAGGCCCGGGTGAAAGCGTCGTCTTCCAGGGCGATGCCCATCCGGGCGAGGGCGTCGAGGAAGCCGGCTCGCCCGGAGTGCTTTCCAAGGACGATCTGGGCTGCCTGCTGGCCGACCTCGGCGGCATCCATGATTTCGTAGGTCTCGCGATCCCGCAGCACACCGTGTTGGTGAATACCTGACTCGTGGGCAAAGGCATTCCGACCTACCACGGCCTTGTTGTACTGGACTGGATATCCGGTGAGCCGGGCCACAAGGCGAGAGGTGTCATATAGCTGGGTGGTGTCGACTCCGAGATCGACCCCGAAGACGTCCTGACGGGTCTTGATGGCCATGACCACCTCCTCGATCGAGGTGTTGCCGGCCCGCTCACCGATCCCGTTGATCGCACCCTCGATCTGACGGGCCCCGGCCGCCAGCGAGGCCAGGGAGTTGGCCACCGCCAGCCCGAGGTCGTTGTGGCAGTGCACCGACATGATCACGTCGTCGCGATCACCCCGCACCTCTTTGAAGACCCGCTTGAGCAGTTCGGCGAATTCACTCGGTGTCGCGAACCCGACCGTGTCCGGGATGTTGATGGTCGTGGCCCCCGCCTCCACCGCCGCCTGGCAGACGGCGATCATGAAGTCGGGATCGGATCGGGTGGCGTCCTGGGGTGAGAACTCGACATCGTCCGTGTAGCCGCGGGCGCGCCGGACCCCTTCGACGGATGCCTTCATTACCTCGGCGGGGGTGAGGCGCAGCATCTTTTCCATGTGGATGGCCGACGTCGACATGAAGACGTGGATTCGATAACGATCGGCGGCCTTGAGAGCATCGTGGGCCTGGTCGATGTCGTCGGGATGGGCCCGGGCCAATGAGGCGATTACCGGTCCGCGAACGCCGGCGGCAATTCGCGAGACGGCTTCGAAATCACCCGGGGAGGAGGCGGCGAACCCCGCCTCCAGCACGTCCACCCGCAGCTTGGCCAGCTGATGGGCGATCGTGACTTTCTCGTCGGGCGTCAAGGCGATCCCGGGGGCCTGTTCCCCGTCCCGCAGAGTGGTATCGAAGATAGTTACGCGGTCGTTCATGTCGCTGCTCCAGTCGGAAGTCGGAAGTCGGAAGTCGGATGTCGAAGGTCAGAAGGCCGAGTCGGCTCGACGCCGCCCGGCCATCAAAGCTCCAGTAGCCCGCCAGCCGAGACGGCTACTTCCGTCTTCCGCCTTCCGTCTGACCGACTCATGGCGCGTGCTTGGGCTTCATGAACGGCATCAGTTCGCGCAGTTC
This sequence comes from Acidimicrobiia bacterium, assembly GCA_035281305.1. GTDB lineage: Bacteria > Actinomycetota > Acidimicrobiia > Spongiisociales > ZC4RG35 > DATEEG01. Next base: position 5,808 of record DATEEG010000449.1, read on the forward strand.
GGCACCCACGACCTCGATGGGGTGGTTGCGGTTGGCGGCTCGCTGCTCGAGGAGGAAAGGCGCTCCTTCGCGGGCCTGGGCCAGCCACTCGTTGGCAAACGCCCCCGACTGGATCTCGTCGAGGACCTTGCGCATCTCCGCCTTGGACTCTTCGTTGACGATGCGCGAGCCGCGTGTGTAGTCGCCGTACTCGGCGGTGTCCGAGATGGAATAGCGCATCCACGACAGACCCCCCTCGTACATCAGGTCGACGATGAGCTTGAGCTCGTGGAGGGTCTCGAAGTAGGCGGACTCGGGTTGATAGCCGGCGTCGACCAGAGTCTCGTAGGCGTTCTTGACCAGCTGCGACAGGCCTCCGCAGAGGATCACCTGTTCGCCGAAAAGGTCGGTTTCGGTTTCTTCCTTGAAGGTCGTGAGCAAAACTCCGGCCCGGGTTCCCCCGATGGCCCAGGCGTACGAGAGGCCGAGGGCGTTCGCCGTTCCGGTGGCGTCCTGGTGCACGGCCAGAAGACATGGCACTCCCGAACCTTCGCTGAAGGTGCGCCTGACCAGATGACCGGGTCCTTTGGGGGCGATCATGAGGACGTCGACGTCTCCCGGGGGTTCGATCGCCTCGAAGTGGATGTTGAAACCGTGGGCAAAGAGCAGGGCGTCGTCGCGGTCGAGGTTGGGAGCGATGTCGTTCAGGTAGAGGTCGCCCATGTGCTGGTCGGGCACCAGCAGCATCACTACGTTGGCCCACCGGGCCGCCTCGGCGGGCGTCATCACCTTCAGCCCCTCGGCTTCGGCTTTCGCCCGAGAGGCTGAGCCTTCCTTCAGCCCCACCACGACGTCGACTCCGGACTCCTTCATGTTGAGGGCGTGGGCGTGACCCTGACTGCCATACCCGATCACAGCGACCCTGCGGTCCTTGATCAGTGCCGGGTCGGCGTCCTTTTCGTAATAGATCGTTGCCATGCCTTCATGCCCTCCGATGGCTCAGGTGACGGCCCGCAGCTTGGCCGGGCGTCCTTTCGGTTCTCGCGCCAGTGCCACCCGTCCGGACTTCACCAGTTCGACCAGCCCGAAAGGGCGCACCAGTTCGAGGAAGTCGTTGACCTTACGAGGATCGCCGGCGATCTGGAAACTGATCGAGTTGGCTCCGACATCGACCGCGATGGCATCGAAGATCGAAGCGATCTCCAGGATCTCGCCGCGTTTGCCGGAGCCACTGGCGACCCGCACGAGCATGATCTCGCGCTCGATCGAGAAAGCCGGGTCGAACTCGGAGATCTTCACGACGTTGATGAGCTTGTGGAGCTGTTTCTTCACCTGTTCGACTTCGGGGGCATCGACCACGATCGTCATGCGGGACATGCCCTCCTCGTGGGAAGGCCCCACCGCCAGCGAGTGGATGTTGAAACCACGGCGGGCAAGCAACGAAGAAACCCGGGCCAGAACCCCCGGCTTGTCCTCGACGATGACGGAAAGAGTGTGGTTCATGAGAGACCCGCGATCCGCGATCCGCGATCCGCGATCCGCCAGACCCCCGGTACGCGTGTCCCCGTCGGCTCCACGGTTTCTAGCCGATAGCGGATAGCGGATAGCGGATAGCGCTTCTTCATGGCAGGTCGCTCGCTGGTGAGATCA
>DATEEG010000450.1:0-7464 GCA_035281305.1 Acidimicrobiia bacterium
TCCACGCATCATCTGTCGGGTTGTATGCGACTGGTTGGTTGGGCGCCACATGCCAGATGATCAGTTGGTCGCCGGTCCATAGGAAGCTAACCAGGCCGACGGTGTCGGTTCCAGCCGGAGGAGCGAGAGGAACAGGAGGAACCGCAATAGGCCTCCACGAGTCCGTGTCCGGATGGTATGCGGCTCCATCACCCTCTCCCACTCCGCCGACGATCAGCATCTCATCGCCGGTCCATACCGCGGAGTGGTAGCGCCTTCCTGAGAGCGGAGAATGAGACAGGAGACGCCAGGTGTCCTTCGCAGGGTCATACGCGGCGCCGTCGGAGAAGAGCGTGCTCGCAATCTCGTCAGCCTCACCGCCCCAGACGATCATCTCCGACCCCGTCCACACCACTGAGTGTCCACCTCTCGGCTCCAATGGACCCACGTCGAACGGGACGTTGTCCGATTCGGGAACCGTGGAGGTTGTGGCGTCGAAGGTCGTGCTAGTGCTGGTTGAATGCAGAGTCGATGTTGTCGAAGGGAGGCTGGTCGTCGAATCCGCTTGCAGGAGCGAGGTGCCGGTCAGGACAGCTCGATCAGCGCAAGCGGCTGTAACAACTAGACCCAGAAGCAAGACGATGCTCGGGTATCGGAGTCTCACTCCAAATGAGACGTCCCACGGATCCTGGAAGTTCACACACGCGAAGCGATTGCATGAAGCAAACCATCCCAAGTGAGTGCCCTCTAGCCATGATGACGGTGGCGAACCTAACGGACGGGATCGAGTCGACGAGCCAGAACGGCAGATAGGGGCGTTGGACGGTCAGCCGGTCTCAATATCGCTGCCGTCCTCGACATCAACGAAGGCGCTCTCGTCGTCGAGTACGTCGTGTCGGTTCGCGAGGAGGTCGCTGCACGATGCATTCTCGCCTAGGTCGAGCCAGACGGCGACGCTGTCGGGGTCACCTTCCCTGATGAACAGGGCGAGCAGCCCAGACATCGGGTCAGTTGATTCTGTGATCGTGCCGCCAAGGATCACGACGCCGTCGGTGTCGGTGTCCGCGCACTCGACTGCGACCAGGACTTCCCCGCCCGGGTCGGAGAATCGGAGTTCGCCGGTCACCTCGCCGTCCTTCTCCTCGGCGCGGATGTTCAGCGTCTGGCCGCCGAGGTCCTCGTCACCAACGAGCTCTACGTCCTCGCCCTTCGCGAGAGTCGTCGAGCCGTCATCACTGCACGCACCGAGCAGCATGATGGCGATCGCTGCGCTGGCGATAGGGCCTGCGAACCTCGTGTTCATCTGTCCTCCTGTCTGATAACGCTCATGTTGTTGCTACTGCCCGATGAATTCGATCGAGTCCATGACCGGGGTCGCCGCCTCGATCACGGCGTCGAAGCGCGCCTCCGGAGCCACGATGGCGATCGCCAGGATCCGCATCGACGAGCCCTCGGGCATGTCGAACAGATACAGGCGCATGTGGCTGCCCCGATCGAGGAGGCCCCAACGCCGCGTGGAGGGGTCGTCGCGAAGCCTCAGGACCGCATCGCAGTCGTCCGCTTCGGAAGCGAAGACAATATCCATCGTCAATGCATCGATCCCACCAACGCTCACGGCAACCGGGCGGGTGACCTGAAGGTCGGGGTCGGACTCGAGGCTGCGGGCCAAGGCGTCGGCGTCGGCGGGAGTCGGGCCGATCGCACAGCCTGTCGCGACGGGGAGCGGGTCACCCACCAGCACGATGGCTTCCTGGTCTCGCAGGTGAAGGCGATCTCCCAGGTCCAACGAGTTGCGCTCGAAGCCTCCCACCCATGGTTTCGCCGCGGTCAGGAGCACCTCGCCGTCAAAGAAGGCGAAGGGCACGCCCACTGGCTGACCGTTCTCTTTCGTCTCCGTGACGTCATGGTCGAGGCGCGAGTCGCTCCAGTTGAACGGCTGTTCGACCACCGTCTCTCCGCCGTCCGCGAAAAGCCGGACGTCGAATTCCAGGTCGCCATACGGCCAGTGCGGTCCACCCACCACGTCGATCTCATATCGCTCGTAGGGGGCGCCGCTGCTGGTGCTGTACAGGAGTGGGATCTCGTCGAGCGTGCCAAAGACCGGGTGCTGACGGACATCAACGTATCCCTCGGCGCCTTCGCCCGCGACACGAGCTTCGAGGAATTCTTCTAAGAGGGCAATCGCGGCTGCCTGGACGGGGCCCGGGTCGGACTGTGCGAACGGGGCGCCCATCGTCCACCCACTCACCACCCAAATCCCGGTGGGGTCGCTCCTGACAGGCTGGGCCAGGTCGATGATCACCGTCTCGTACTGCAGATCGTCGATGGTCGGTGCGCACTCGCCGGCGTACTCATCTTCCGGGTAGATCGGGTTCGTCTCACCCGGCGCGCACTTCATGTATGTGAGGCCGATGTCGGGGTATTCCCCCCCCACCTCCCCGTTGAAGATGAACTCTTCCCAGCCGAGCTCTTCCCGGATGAATCGGGCGACGATCTCGGCGTTCGGGGCGTTCCCATTCGCGATTTCCCCGTTGACCTGCCAGGTGTAGTCGGGGTCTCCGGCATCAGCGAGTTCCTGTGCCTCCTGCACCTCCTCCAAACTCGACTGCGGCCACATCCCTCCGGCCTCCGCATCCTCCCGCGTCGCATCCTCCCGCGTCCACTCCAACCCGAAGTTGTCGGTGAGCGTGTCGGCCTCGGGGTCGAGCACCAGGGTGAAGTTGCGGAGCTGTTCCTCAAGAGGCGATCCGCTCAGGGCCTCGGGTTGGCTTCCGTCGTCGCAGGTCAGCTCCGGTGAGGGGAAGACCAGCTCGTTGTCCCCTTGGAATCCCCCGGTTCCGGTCATCGTCGATGGGGCGCCCGAGCATACCGAGGCGAAGTCGTCATGCACGAGCATCTCGACGGCCTCGTCCCCCGACGCTTCGAGCACCATGGTCTGGGTGCTTCCATCGCCATCGATGAACACCCACGTGCCGAGGAGAGGACTCTGGGGATCGCCTCCTGGTTCGGGACCCGAGGACAGGGTCGATACCAGGATCGATCCCACGAGGAGGAAAGCAGCGGCCGCCACGGGGACTGCTACCAGCCTGGCCGCCCGGGAGCGTCGATGGACGGGTGCCTGGGACCGGATCCGATCCCAGGCCGCATGCTCGTCGACTTCGGGGACATGGCGGCGCAGTTCGGCGGCGATGCGTTCGTCGATGGTCATGCTGTGACCTCCAGATGGGCGCGAAGGGCGGTCCGCGCCCGGTTTAGGTGTTGACTGACAGAACCCTGGGAAATCCCCACTGCCATTGCCACCTCGGCGGTGCTGAGACCATCCACGTAGTACAGCACCGCACACATACGTTGCTTGTACGGCAACCGCTGCAGACCAAGAACCACATCCGACTCCGATTCGCTGGGTGACACAGATGCGGCTTCGCGGCTCATTCGCTGTATCGCTGCTTCCCCTCGAAGCCGGGAGCGGTGAGCGTTTCGCAGTTTGTTGATCGCCACTCGACGTACCCAGGCCCCCGGGTTTTCGTAGCTGGAGATGCGACTCCACCGCACCCAGGCCTGCGCGAACGCTTCTTGGGTGGCGTCCTCGGCCGCAGCCAGGTCTCCGCTTGCCAGTGCCAGGGACTGCACTATCGATCTGTAGGACTGTCGAAACAGGGCCTCCACGCTGGCAGGTGAGAGAAGCTGGGCTTCTGATTCGTCGGCCTCAGCGCCACCGCCATCGAGGTTTTGTCGCGGTGTGGCAGAGCGCTTCCAGGGATTCCACCCAGCTTGAGTTGGTGACTCCATCCATCGATCCGATCGCTATGTGATTGATACACCCCGCAGAGGCAGAATTCCATGACAACGATCAAAAGGAGTCCCTCCGAAGTTCTGCTTTGACCAAGCACGGCGCATACGACCCGACCGGTACACCTAGCGCCGATCAGAAATTCTGAGCCGAGACCGACCGGGAGGGCGTACGCGTCTCCGCACTTCTCGGATTGGCTTGTCGAAGGCAGCTCGGACAAATCACGGATCGGTTCTATTCCTCGCCATTACGTATTACGATATTGCGGATGTGGAGATCCATCGGTCGGCGCACAAGCACGGAGTCTCTATGGGCACTGTTCGACACGCCCTCGACCACACCCTCACCGTTATCGACCTCGAACCCGACGCCGACCCCCGCCCATTGGCGTCAGACCGAGCCCGCAATCTTCTGGAGATCATCTGGCTTGAGCTCGCCGACGAGGTCAATCTGGTGATCCACGCTACGCCACTCCGCCCAGCTTTCTACGACCTGCTCCCGCGAACCAGGGAAGACATGCCATGACCGAACCGAATACCCATCGCACCCGTAGTGGCCCCACGCTCACTGACGAGGAGATCGACGCTCTCTCCACCGAGGTCGCTGAAACCGATTACGACGTCGAAGCTCTCAAAGCCCGGCGTCGGGGTCGACCCTCGATGGGTTCAGGTCCCGCCGACGTCGTGCCGGTACGGATCGACCCCGAACTGCGGGCCGCGATCGAAGCACGCGCCGAGACCGAGCACACCACCACCAGCGAGATCATCCGCGAGGCGATCCGCCGATTCCTAGAGGTTTCCTGACCGGTGGCGGCCCCGCTGCATCGCGCGTCCCCAGCCGTCCGCATTGGTCCGTAGCTGTCGCCGCAACGCCCTGACCTGGGGTTTGGTCCGTACTGGTCCGCCCCCATCCACGCCAGGAGAGTTCGGGACGCTGAGGTCGCCGGTTCAAGTCCCGCCGTCCCGACCACAAAGGTGCTGGTCGGAGGCTTACAGACAAGGTCTCGGACCAGCACCTCGGTCGTTTCATGAACATTTACCGAAGACCCAGAAGGTGGGAGCGCCGTGGCCGCATGCCCTCTCCGAAATCCGATGAGGTAGTGGAGCAGGCACGAGGCTCAGCAAAATGATCCGAGCCAGCGCACATGGATGGCCACCGGTGCTAGCGGTCACGGGTACGCGACCGACCTCGTCAGGATGATGCTCGTGCCTCACTCAATCAGGTGTGATGTTCTGGTTAAGCCGGAACAGGTTCGTTGGGTCGTACCGTCGCTTGAGGGTCTTAAGCCGGTCGTACTTGCCGGACCCGTAGGCTGCCCTGATCCGATCTTCGCCTTCGTCCATGAGAAAGTTGACATAGACACTTGTGTGATAGGGCTCGAGCGCCGACCAGTATGAGCGAGCCCATTCACGCTCCGCCTCGAACCCGTCGGCGGACTCGGTGTTGCCGTTGATGTTGAAGGTGAAGCCGGCGTTGCGTCCGTGGAATGCGGTCTCGTTCTCGCCGACCCGTGCGACCGCGCCTCCCATCTGCCACAAGGCGAGGCTGGACATGGGCGAGTTGATCTGGTTTCCATGCCCCACGACAATGTCGATCACCTCGTCGCTCAATTCGACCACGTCACATGACCGCACGTAGTACCAGCAACCATGTGGATACGACTGGTCGAACATGGTCTGATGAACAACGAACGGCTTGGGCTCGCACAGATCGAGCACGGGCAAACCGAAAGCCTTGAGGGGGCTGAGCACGTCCTCACCGGCCTCCACAGGACCGGCGTAGCACGCGACTACCCCCACGACCCGTTTTCCGACCAGATCCCGTGGAACCGTGGCGAAGTCCGGGAGTTTCCGCTGAAAGACAATTGTCGTCAGCTCGTCAGGGCAGTCGGCTATCCAATCTCGGTAGAAGCGTAGGACAGTCGGGGTATCTTCCATTGACCAGAAGACCGGCCCTGCCATGACCTGAGGGCCAATTGGGTTCGTGCGAAACGTGAAGGATGTGGCGATTCCAAAGTTGCCGCCCCCGCCCCGGACACCAAAGAACAGATCGGCATTCTCCTCTTTACTGGCCGTGACTTGATCGCCTTCCGCAGTCACCAAGTCGACCGATAAGAGGTTGTCGATGGAGAGTCCATACTTTCGCTGCTGCCAACCTGTCCCACCGCCAAGGGTGAGGCCGGCGATCCCGGTGTGGGAAACGACCCCGGCGGGGACTGCGAGACCAAAGCGCTGAGTTTCTCGGTCCAGGTCTCCAAGCAAGACACCCGCCCCAGCGTGAGCAATTAGGGCATCGGGGTCTACCCGGATACCGCTCATCGGACCCATGTCGATGACAATGCCTCCATCGCAGGTGGAGTGGCCGGGGAAGCTGTGCCCTCCACCCCGAACGGCGGTGAGGAGATCGTGTTCGCGGGCAAACCGCACCGCGGTGCACACGTCGGGCACCCCCTCACATCGGACAATCAACCCCGGATGACGGTTTATCGAGCCGTTCCAGATCCGACGATGTTCCTCATAGCGGTGGTCGCCTGACTGTAGGATCTCGCCGCTCAGTGCGGCTCGAAATCTCTCAACCGATTTCTCGGGAACATCGACTGTGCTGGTCATGTCCAAGAATGTCGCGGAGTCATTCTCGGCTGTCAGCGACTTCAGTCTCACCGGTATGGAACATTGGTTCCAGCAGGACCCGGGTAGGCCTCTGCCGAGAGCTTCTCCGGATTGAGCAAAGTGATTCCCTCGCGTCCCGTTTTGACAAGCCTTTCTTCCCGAAGCTCTCGAAGAACGCGGACGACCGCCTCGCGGACGCTGCCCACGGCGTCGGCCAACTCCTGTTGACTGATTGTCGCCCTGAGTTCGGATCTGGTCTGGGTCGCTGACGCTAAGTCGAGGAGGTGTCGGGCGACTCGTTGTCTCACAGTCGCAAAGGCGCTGCCCGGGATCTCGGCGATGAACGACATCACACGATCGGCCAATTCATCAATGAGGGCCCGAGCCAGGATCACATCCCGATCCACCGCTTGCTTAACAAACAGCGCCGACATGGAGAGGACTTCGGCGTTGGTCACCGCTTGCACCGAAGCCGGCATCGAGAACGGGGACGAAAAGAGCGATACGGCTCCCAGCAGTGAACCCGCTCGACAGTAACGAACGGTCAGTGTGCGGCCATCCAGGGCTGTCACATAGGCGCGCAACAAGCCCGAAACCACTAGCTCCAAATGAGCAGCTTCATCTCTCTCGCGATGAAGTGTGGACCCTGCTGGGACGGTCAGCAGCGTCGCGGAGGAAACGAGTCGATCCTTCGTCGCAATTGGCAAGGACCCGAGATGGGACATCTCGAAGGCTGACCGCACCGAGGCTGCCGTTCGGGCGAACGGCGAGGCCGATGCGGCACCAAGATCCATTCCACAACCCTAGATCCCTGACTGAACGACGGACGTCGTTCCGGCAGCTGGAAGGGGTTGAGTAGTTGGAATGTCAGCATTCCTAAGGGTGTCTTCGGGCCTCAGATTCGACACGCTCACGGACTAGCCAAATGCTTTCGAGATGACGGCGGGCATACCTCGGTCAAGATCTGAGATGAGTTGGATTTGACCGGTCTCAAGATGTACTGCAAATGGGCCGCCATAGGACTCGTCACAGATGAGTCGAGCGCCATCGAAGTCGACGACCAGACAGAATCCCCCTTCGAAATCG
>DATEEG010000451.1:0-5691 GCA_035281305.1 Acidimicrobiia bacterium
TCAGGCCTATCCGTTCATCCCGTGGCTGGTGGTGGCCAAGGAGATCTCCATCGAAGACGTTCGCCAGGCTCTCGCCCGGTTACCCGACCGCTTTCTCGAGCATCCGGAGATGGTGTTCGTGGTGACCAACCATCACTTTCGCCACGCTCCCGCGCTGCCCTCACCCGGCGGGACCGTCTGGCGCGAGGTCGCTCTCCAAGGAGCCACCACCAACGCCTTCACCGAACAGATCGAGGCTCTCTACGGTCAATTGGCGAATGATTGGCGGGTTCGGACCAGTCCCGTCACCGGCAATCCGCTGTACGTGAATCCGGCGGTGCTGGTCATGTATCGGGCTGATCGCAAATTCCTACTCGAACCCTTGATACCGGGAGTGGGTGATGAGGGCAGACGCGAGTACGACCTCGTGATCGCGTCGCAGGCATATCGGGCCAGCACCCCGATTGAGGTCAAGGTGCGGAACGTGCTCGTTCCGTTGGCGCGAGCGTTGGCGCCCGGCGGCAGACTGGTCGGAGTGCATGCTCGGGGCGACGATCCCGGCCTCGAGATCGTCCGGGCGGTATGGCCGGGGGAGGACCCTTTCCGTCATCGCCGCCACGCCATCTTGAAGGAGGCCGCCTTGCAACTGTCAGGCGAGGAGGACCTGTCGTTTCCGGAACTGTCCGACGACGAGGCGGTGTTCCAGTTTCGTCTCCACACGATGCCGTCGGAGGAGGCCGAGCACATCGGCACGTCTTCGATCGTCGCCGCCTGGAATGCCGCCACCTATGTTGCCCAGATCGACGAATCCCGCCTGGCCGACGCCACCAGCACCGGCGTCTATCTGGAGGCCACCCGGCGGGTGATGCAGGCCCATGGCGGTGTGTGGTGGAACAACGAACGGTACGTGATCACCCGAACCTGAAAGGGGTGCGTCGAGAACGTGTGGTGCGTTTTGCGTGGTGCGTGGTGCGCCGGAAACGGAGACGCCAGACGCCAGACGCCAGACGCCAGGCCGGGAGGAGGAGGGCGGAGCAGCTTCGGCGTTGGCGGATTCGAGGAAGAGCACACAAGGAAAAACTGATGGAACTGGGTGAGCCTGCCCCGTTCTTCGGTGATTCCGAATCACCGCGGCCACATCCACCGGTCCCAACGTCACCACGCAAAACGCATCACGCACTACGCACGACTCCTAAGGTTTCATCCGTGAAGGCTTTCCTGGGGTTCGTCGTCGGTGGGATCGTCGGCTTCTTCGTCGGTGTGGCAATTTTTCGCCTCGCGGCGGATCCGACCGATGGCTGGGCCGACCTGACCTCTCTGTTCGGTTCGTTATTCACCTATGCGCCGGTCGGGGCGTTGAGCGGTCTCGCCCTGGCCCGGCGGAAGCGACCGTGGCCCTGGGCCAGGATGGCGATGGCAGGCTTGATACTTGCCGCGATCCCGGTTTTGTTTCTCGACGCCAGCACCGTGACAACCTGGGGCCTGGCAGCCTATGGCCTCTTCATCGGCGCCGGGATTGCATGGTGGCTGGAACATCGCGACGCAGGCCGCCAGTCCTTCGGATAGCGTCACTACCGCACGTCCGACCCGGGAGGATCCTGTGACCACCAACGCCGACCTTCATCGCCGGCGCCTCGAAGCGATTCCGCGTGGAATTGGCACCACTTTTCCGATTTACGTAGATCGGGCCCGCAACGCCGAGGTGTGGGATGTGGAAGGCCGTCGCTATGTGGACTTCGCCGGGGGCATCGCTGTGCTCAACACCGGTCATCTCCATCCCCGGGTGCAAGCAGCCGTGGCGAGCCAGCTCGAGCGCTTCAGTCACACCTGCTTCATGGTCACCCCTTATGAACCGGCGGTCGACCTCGCCGAAAAGCTCAACCGTCTGGCCCCTGGTCCGACGCCGAAAAAGACGGCCTTTTTCAACTCGGGAGCCGAGGCCGTTGAGAACGCGGTCAAAGTCGCCCGGGCGTACACCGGGCGCCCGGGTGTCATCGCCTTCTCGGGTAGCTTCCACGGAAGGACGCTTTTGGCGCTGGCTCTGACAGGCAAGGTGCACCCCTACAAAGCCGGTTTCGGGCCGTTTCCCGGCGAAATACATCATGCTCCGTATCCCTATCCGTATCGCGGGGTAAGCATCGCCGACGCCATCGCAGGAATCGAGAGGATCTTCAAGGACGACCTCGAGCCCGACAGGGTGGCGGCGATCGTCGTCGAGCCCGTGCTGGGTGAAGGTGGATACATCCCGGCTCCGTTCGAGTTCATCCGAGAATTGCGCGAACTCTGTGACCGGCATGGGATCGTCCTGGTGGCCGACGAGATTCAGACCGGTTTCGGACGAACCGGGCGCTGGTTCGCGGTCGAACACGCCGGAGTGGAGCCCGACCTGATGACCATGGCAAAGTCCCTTGGGGGAGGATTCCCGATTTCAGCACTCACCGGGAAGGCCGAGATCATGGACGCTCCGGGTCCCGGTGGTCTTGGTGGGACCTATGGAGCCTCACCGATCGCTTGCGCAGCCGCATTGGCGGTGATCGAGGTCATCGAGGAGGAAGGTCTGATCGACCAGGCTCAGTCGCTGGGGGGCCACGTCGTCAAGGTGATCGAGGGCCTCGCCGAGACCGATCCCCGGATCGGCGAGGTGCGGGGCCTGGGGGCGATGGTCGGCATCGAAATGGTGAAGGACGGCGCTAGCCGCGAGCCGGATCCCGATCGGACGAAGGCGATCACCAACGCAGCCCTGGAGGAGGGGTTGATCCTGCTTTCCTGCGGCACTTACGGAAACGTTATCCGCGTGATGGTCCCTCTGACCGCCGGCGACGACATCGTCGATGAGGGTCTGGAGGCTTTGGGCCGGGCCTTCGCCCGGGTCTGAAGGGCCGAGTGTCCACACCCCCGTTCGGGGGATGTGGTTAACTCGGTTGGACCCCAAGGAATTGGAGGAAGTTTGGGCTACGTATGGATTCTGCTCGTAGGGTTGGTCGCGGGATTGATCGCCAGGGCGGTTGTTCCTGGCAAGGACGCCATGGGCATCCTGCCGACCATCGTCCTTGGCCTGGTAGGCAGCCTCGTCGGAGGGGTGCTTGCCGTGCTCTTCACAAGTGAGACCTTCGACTCGTACTCGCCCGCCGGTCTCATCGGGGCGATCATCGGTGCCGTCGTGGCGCTGCTCATCTATCGACAGATGAGGAAGACGTAGATCGGGGTATTCCTCGAAAGAGACGCTGAAGACAGTTAGTTGAACGCCGGCCCTCCCTGGTGGGGGGCCGGCGTTGTCTCAACCGGCGGAAACGACCATCCTGCATGGTTCCTGCTCGGGGAATAGCGGTCTCACCTTGATCGAATATTCGGTCTCACCGTCGTCCCAGGTGGTTACCTGGTTGGCCCCGGCAAACAACCCCAGGAGCGTCCGGGCTTCGGCGCCCTCATAAGAGGCGCAGCGCCAGCCGAACCCGATGTCGGTCATTTCGTCGAACGCAACGTCGAGCGGCCACGGTTGAACATTGACGAAGTCGGGTTCGACGGGGGCCTGGGGAACGCCTGCCAGCACTTCGAGCCCTTCCCATTCGTAGGCTGCACCGGGCTGGCTGAAACCCATCTGAGCCAACTGCTCGATGAGATTGGCGAGGATCGGAACCCGGCCGTCGCTCACCTGGGCGCCAATCCCCAGTGCATAGACCGAGAATGTGTGGGCTCCGTCCTGGTTGTAGAAAGTCGTGACGGTGGTGGAAGCATCCGCCACCATGTTGGCGGCCTCGTTGTTGATCTCGTCTTCGATCTCGGTGAACCCGAGGGCATCGAGTTCTTCGAGGACGAAGAGCATGTCTTCTTCCCCCAGTTGAATTGCCTGATAGTTAGGCAGCAGCGGCTGGGGGAAGATCTCGATCTGCGGTCCGGACACGATCAAGGTCCCGTCTCGAAGAAGAACCATGCGTGGACCCTGGCCCACGATGAACTCGATCGGCACGAAACCCCCCTCGTCTTTGACGATAAGGAGCACGGAAGCAGGGTCGTCGGCAAGCTTGAGGGTTTCCGCCAACCCGGGTTCGCCGCAGGCGGTCAGGACAAGCGTGGCAACCGTCAAGCCAATCAGAATCTTGCGCATGATCCTTGGACGGCGAGTCTGGAGGCTTCGGTTCCGCGCCATGCACAACCCGGCATCGAATTTCTCTAATTGGCCTCGAAGTCGGCCAGGCCGGCATCTATCAGGTCGATGGCCCAATCGAGTTCGTCCCGGGTGGTCACCAAAGGCGGGATGAAGCGGATGATGTTCCCGTCCGGGCCGCAGTCGATGATGATCAGGTCGCGCTCCAGGCAATAGCGCTGCAAGTGGGCGAAGGCGTCCGGGTCCGGAACCCGGCTCTCGGGATCCTTCACCAGTTCGACTCCAATCATCAAGCCGAGCCCGCGGACGTCACCGACGGTGGGGTGATCGGTCTGAAGCTTGGCGAGACGCTCGAAGGCGTGCAAGGAGAGCTCACGAGCTCCAGGGAGCAGGGCGCCCATCGTATCCATGACTGCTACGGCGGCGGCGCACGCCACAGGATTGCCTCCGAAGGTGGTTCCGTGTGACCCTTTGGGCCAGGCGTCGATCATCTCGGCGGACGCCCCGTAGGCCGACAGGGGCAGCCCGTTGGCGATGCCTTTGCCGAGAGCGATTACGTCGGGCTTGGCGGCGTAGTGATCCGACGCCATCCACTCGGCGGTGCGTCCGAATCCGGTCTGGACCTCGTCGAAGATGATCTTGATGCCGTGCCGATCGGCCACTGCCCTCAACTCGTCGAGGAATCTGGGCGGGGCGGCGTAATAGCCCCCTTCACCTTGCACGGGCTCGACGAGAAAGCCGGCGATGTTGTGCGGGCTCACCTCATGGCGAAACATCATCTCGAGATCCCACAAGCAGTAATCGATGGCTGCCTCTTCGGACATTCCCCAGCGGTAGGCGTGGGGGAACGGTGCCACGAATACGGACCCGAGGACCGGGTGGTAGCCATCGCGGTATTTGGCGTTGGAGGTCGTATAACTGACGGACCCCATCGTGCGACCATGGAACGCGCCCCTGAAGGCAACCAGACCCTGGCGGCCGGTGACCTTCTTCGTGAGCTTGACTGCGCCTTCGACGGCTTCCGCTCCGGAGTTGGCAAATGCGAACTTCTCGATGGCCGGGGGAGTGATCTTGACGAGACGCTCGGCCGCTTCGACCAGGGTGTCGTAACGGAAAATGCACCCGGAGTGAAAGAAGCGATCGATCTGGGCGTGGGCAGCTGCGACGACCGCCGGGTGATTGTGACCCAGGTTGGTGACAGCCGTTCCACAGGCGAAATCGGCATACTTTCGGCCATTCGAAGTGTGAACCCAGATTCCCTGGGCCCGCTCGGCGACTACATCGGTGTCGAAGGCAATCACCGGGGCGATGACGTCGAGGTGACGTTTGATCAAATCAGACATTTTGGGAGCTCCTACGTAAAGAAAACAACGCGGCGGCGGAGACCGGCGTTGTTACGGAGCCGCGAAGAGGTTCGCCCGCTCGCTGCGGGGATTGGAGCGCATGGAGGACATTGTACCTGGCCGCCGCTTGCAGTCCCAGGGGGTGCGGGGGTTGGTAAGCATGCGTGTCCAATCGCCGAGACGCCAGGCGCCAAGCCAGGGTGTGGGGGTGCGGGGGTTGGCAACGTCGCCAGACGCCAGACGCCAGACGCCAGACGCCAAATA
>DATEEG010000452.1:0-2938 GCA_035281305.1 Acidimicrobiia bacterium
GGCGGCTTCCAGCCCGTCCAGTAGACAACCTGCCAGAGGGCGACGGCGAGGGCGGCCGCCAACAGCTTGGGCCACGCAGTCCGCCACGATCGCTCGAGCCGGCTCGGTGGGCTGACCATCGGAAGTTCCAGACGGTCGAGCCCGCGAATGTCCTCTGCCAGAGAGTTGGTTGGCTCACCCGCCATGATGTCGAACCTGCTGTCTCAGTCGATCGGTGACCTCCTGAGCGATGTCGTTGACGCTGGCCGAGTCGAGCCGACGGGGCCGTTCCAGTGGGACTTGGACCTCGTCGACGACCCGGCCGGGGCGGCTCGAGAGGAGAATCACCCGGTCTCCGAGGCGAACGGCCTCCCTGACGTCGTGGGTGACGAAGACGATCGACACCCCCGTGGCCTGCCAGATCCGCTCCAACTCGTCGTGGAGGACGGTTCGGGTCATGGCATCCAGGGCCCCGAACGGTTCGTCCATCAGCAGGATGTCGGCGTCCTGGGCGAGAGCCCTCGCCAGCGCCGCCCGCTGCTGCATCCCTCCGGAGAGCTCGTGCGGCCGACGGTCGGCGAACTCCTCCAAATGCACGATCTCGAGAAGCTGCCTGACCTTGGCCTTGTCGAGGGGAGACTGGCGAAACCTCATGGCGCTCTCGACGTTCCTTTGGACCGTGAGCCAGGGAAAGAGGGCCGGCTCTTGGAACATCAGACCCACCCGGCGGTCGCCGATGAGGATCGACCCGTGATCGAGGTGGTAGATGCCCGCGATGAGGTTGAGCAGCGTGCTCTTGCCGCAGCCGGAAGCACCCACCAGACACACGAACTCGCCCTCGGCGACTGTCAGCGACACGTCGTCGAGAGCGGCGATGGCGGAGCGTCCGTCGCCGTAGGTCTTGGAAACTCGATGCACCTCCAACGCCGTGACCCTCGGCACGGCGGCAAAGCGCGGTTCTATGGAGGACGGAACGACCGTCATGAGGTGATGGTCTCCCGGTTCATGATCGACAAGATGCCGTTGAGCGCTTCGAGCGAGTAGATGCCGGTCAAGTCGACCGGTTCCAACAGCCCGACCGCGATGGCGTCGTCGGCCGACTTCCGCAACGAGGAGGCGATCGGATCCAGCGTGAACGTCAAGTTCGACCAGGCGCCGAGGATCGTCTCGTCGGCGAGCCGGCTTCCCGTCAACTCTTCAATGCGGGCGTTGACGGTTTCCCGGGCGGAATCGGCGTCTTCGTTGATCATGTCGATCGATTCGACCAGTCCGCGTAAAACCGCTGTCACAGCGTCCGGATAGGTCTCCAAAAAGTCGGTGCTCACGATCAGGTGAGTGGTAACGAACTCGCCGCCTGGCCAGAGGTCGCGCTCGTCGACCAGGACTTTTCCGCCACCTTCCAGCACCAGACGGGTTGCCCACGGCTCGGGTACCCAGGCGCCGTCGATGTCACCCGAGATGAAGGTCTCGAGGCTTTGCGAGTTGGGCTGTGGAATGACTGCGACATCGCCGCCACCCTCGAGGTCGGATTCATATCCCTGCTTCTGCAGCCAGGCGCGCAGAGCCACGTCCTGCGTGTTGCCGAGAGACGGTGTAGCGATTCGAAGTCCCGTCATCTCCTCAGGCCCGCTCACTTCGGGCTTGACGACCAGGGCCGCACCGCCGGAAGTCGATCCGGCGACGATGCGGATGGCCGCACCCTCCGACTGGGCGTGAGCATTGATGGCCGGGTTGGGGCCGATGAAGGTCATGTCGATAGCTCCGGCGAAGAGAGCCTCGATCGCCTCGGTGCCGGCATTGAAAGTGAGCACTTCAAGCGGCAGGTCTCCCAGTTCGGCCTGAAAGATGCCGTCGGCCACTCCGACCAGCGCCGGGGCGTGGGTCACGTTCGGGAAATATCCCAGACGCACCGCTGAAGGTGACCCGGCGGTAGGTTCCCCGCTCGCGGCCGTGGTGGTTGCCGCCCCGGAGCAAGCCGCCACGATCATTGACACCAACGCGATCAGCGACGCTGTCTTTTTCCAGTCTTCCATTGCCCACTCCCTACGTGACTATTCCGACTTTTCTTATCAACAATGTCGGACTCGCCGGAAAGTTATCTTCGAAGACCGTTGGTGTCAATGCCTACATTGTCTACTATCGAAGTCAACAATGTGGATCTCAAGGAAGACCGACTACGCAACCAGGGCGGTTTTGGCCCTGGCTCTGGCCGACGGCCGATCCTTGAAATCGCACGAGATTGCGCTCAGGACCCGCATCCCGAGTTCCTTCTTGGAACAGATCATGTCTCAGCTTCGGGGTGCGGGAATCGTCCGCTCCGAACGCGGACCGGCCGGTGGTTACCGGCTGAACCACGCTCCGAAGGACATCACACTCGAGCGGGTTGTGCGTCTGTTCCAGGGCCCGCTCGCTCCCATCTCGTGCGCCACCCGCAGCGAACCCGAACCATGTCCGATGGAGGTCGAGTGTTCCCTGAAGGAAACCTGGGAGGAGGTGCGAGATGTCACGATCAAGATTCTCGAGCGGACCAACTTCGCCACTTTGGCGAAGAGGGCAGGCGGCCGCTGGGTGGACGTCGAACTCTTGCCCCGCCGGGTTCCGGCATCATTTAACTAAGTCGCCAGCGTTGCGGCTTTCACCGCACAGGGCACGACCAACTGCGCACCACGCCTTTACCCTCCCGCCATGGTCAACGTAGAAATCACGCAACGTCGCAATCGGAGCATCCCCTTCGCCATCCCTGTCCTGGAGGGACGGGAAGCAGCCACTTCCGGGTTCCAGGCTGCCCTCAATCGAGGCAAGGGCCAGCTAGATCGCCAGGGTTTCACTGGCAAGGTCGGACAGGTGGCGGTTCTCGATGCAAGCCTCATCGCAGTAGGTCTCGGCGAGGAGGCCTCGGCAGATTCTTTGCGGTGGGCCGCCGGGTCATTAGCTCGCAATCTCGGGACCATCGAACGGA
>DATEEG010000453.1:0-5429 GCA_035281305.1 Acidimicrobiia bacterium
TCTGATCAGGAAACCGGCCGCGAGTGCGGTCACGGCGGCGATAGTCAGAAGCGGCCACACCGAGGGCAAAGCCGCGCTCGCGCTCTGGCCCCCTGCGAGGTCGGACAGTCCGCGGATGAACCAGTGATGCGGTGTCAAAGCGCTCATCGAAGCCAGGATCCCACCGTCGTCACCGATCGGAAAGAAAACGCCTCCGAGCAGCCCGAGGACGGTCCCCACGATGCCCTGCATGTTTCCGGCCGACTCCGGCGTCTTCGCCAGTCCGGTGGTGAGCGCCGAAATTCCAACCGCGGCCAGCACAGCAGCCACGACCAGGACGAGGACTCCCGCCGGATTGCCCCATTCCGCCCCGAGAATGAACTTCCCGGCGACTATCAGAACGGCCAGGGAGGCCAGTCCGAGCACAATCGATACCAGGCTCTTGGCGGCGAGCACCGCGCTGGGCCGGGTCGGTGTGGAGAGGATGCGGGCGAGCGTGCCGTCGCGACGTTCCTCCAGCAGGCTCAGGAGCCCCACCTGGGCTGTGAACAGCAAGAAGAAAACGGCCATCCCGGCCACCGTCGACGTGGTCCCGTCCAACTGACGGACACCGGCCGTGATCTCCGTGAGGCCGGCCAGCGACCGGACCCCTCCGGAGGTGGCGGCCGGGATCACGGTGGCGGGGTCGCCCCCGGATTCGATTGCGGCCGCCACGCTCAATCCGATCTGGTCGAGCCCCAGCCCGTAGCTTTCGGCGATGGCGGTGGCGATCTGGGTCGAGGTGGCGGAGTCGACATCACCGATGACCTCGAGGCTCCCACCCCGACCCTGGTCGACACCTCCATCGAATCCCGCCGGAACGACGAAGACCGCCTCGACTTCGCCCTCGTCGAGGGCCGACTCGGCGGCAGCCCGATCAGGGTACGTCTGCCAGCTTCCGCCGACGTCACCGACAATGCTCTGGAGGACGTTCGTCGTCCTGGGTGAGTCGTTGGAGACGATTCCGAGGGCAGGCTCGAAAGCTGATCCGGTCCCAAAGGCGGACCCGAAGACGACGTTGAAGATGAGAGCCAGAACCAGGGGCGCCAGGAAGGCGATGATCAGGACGGATCGGTCCCGGATCCGCAATTTCAGATCCTTGACGGCGATGGTGAGGATCCTGCTCATTCGTCCCGAAGCGCCTTTCCGGTCAGGTGGAGGAAGACCGCCTCGAGGTTGGGCTCTTCGATCTCGACCCCGGTGACACTGAGGCCGGCGCCCGTCGCCGTGCTGAGGATGGTGGCGAGCCGTGCGCCGGCGTTCTCCACCAACAACACGATGCGGTTCTCGTCCGAGGTCGCCTCGGACACCCCTTCGGTCGCGGCGAGAACCCGGACCACATCGTGGATGGGCCCGCTGCCACCGATCGAAACGCGGTCCTTCTGCCCGACCATCTGCACCAATTCACGCCTGGTGCCTTCGGCCATGATCTTGCCCTGATCGATGACTCCCACCCGGTCGCAAAGGCGTTCCGCCTCCTCCATGTAGTGGGTCGTGTACAGCACGGCCATTCCCTCGGCGGAGAGCTGCTCGACCGCCTCGAGGATGGCGTTGCGCGACTGCGGGTCGACCCCGACCGTGGGCTCGTCGAGGATCAGCAACTGGGGGCTGTGCAGCAAGCCGATGGCGATGTTGAGCCGGCGCTTCATGCCGCCCGAGAACTCCTTGGTCACGTCGGACGCCCGGTCGGACAAGCCGACGACTTCGAGCACCCGGGCCACCCGGGTCTTGAGCACGTCTTTTGGCATCCCGTAAAGGCGGCCGAAGAACGTCATATTCTCCGACGCCGTCAGGTCCGGGTAGATGGCCAGGTCCTGGGGCACCAGCCCGAGATGGGCCTTAGGTGCGACAGCCCGGGGGGTCATGACCTCGCCGTTGATCCGCACTTCGCCGGCGTCTATCTGTAGCAAGCCGGCGATCATGGAAATGGCGGTGGTCTTGCCGGCCCCGTTGGGACCGAGCAATCCGTACGTCTCACCGGGGGCGATGTGGAAGGAGGCACCGTTGACCGCCTTCAGATCACCGAAGCTCTTCTCGAGCCCCCTTGCTTCCAACACGTTCATCTCTTCTCCTTGTTTACTCGATCGATCAGATCCTGCATGGCCTTCAAATGTTCGTTGAGGGCCTTACGGCCCCGACGCGTGGACCGAACCCGGGTGTGCGGGCGCTTGCCCTGGAAGTCCTTCTCGATGATGACGAGGCCTGCCTCTTCCAGCACCTGCAGGTGGCGGCTGAGATTTCCGTCCGTGAGGTCGAGAACCTCTTTCAGGTAGGCGAAGTCGGCGTAGTCGGCCTCGGCCAGGACCGCCAGTATCCCGAGGCGGTTCTTCTGATGGATGACTTCGTCGAGGCCGCGACTGGGATACGTCATTTCGGATCTCGGGCCTGGCCCGGGACCTGCCGCCGCGCCCACAGCCATAACGTGAAGCCTGCTCCCCCACTGGCCAGCGTGAAGACCAGGGCCAGGACGCGGTAGAGGAGGAAGCGGTCTTCCACCACCAGTCCCAGCACACCGGAAGCGAGGCCGAGGCCGAAGAACAAACCGGAGGCGGACGGCTGACGGTCCAGCCACGACAAGACGCCAAACCCCAGTCCGATGACCACCCACACCACTACCACAATCGCTTCGGACGGGAGAAACAAGCCCGCGGCCGTGTTGGCGACCGCAATGGTCGCCCCTGTGATCCAGTACGGGGCGTCGCGGTTCCAGGCCGCGGGCTGCTGACCCCGAAACATGAGCCACATGCCGAGGTAGCCGGCGGGAAGGGCGAAGATCCAGTAGAACCGGCCCACCGGGAAGAAAGACGTCGCCCAACTTCCGAAGAAGACGATCGACCAAACGGCCAGGTAGCGCCACGATCCGTCGGCGAGGGCACCCCGGGTGAGGCGACGGACCCGGCCCACCTCGGCCAGGATCTCGTCAGGAGAGGAACGTCCGTCGTCCACGCAAAGCACTTTACGTTCCAAAGTACTTTGCTGTCAATTCTGATTGGCCGAGTTTCGCCGGGCACTGGCTGAGGAAACCTGCAGGGTTGAAGTCAGGCGTACATGAAGAAGAATCGCCGGAGGAACGACGTGGGCCAGCGGCCCGGCGAAATTTGGCCAGTCACCACCACCTCGCAGCAAATTCGGGCAGACCACACTCCCGGTAGTCGGTCGTGTATGGCCAAATTTGGATCAAAGCGTTCGTGAGCGAGAAATTTGCCCCGGCGAGATCCTGACCGCTCCTTCGCTGATTCCTGGCTACGGGCGGTGGTGCCTACTTCGGACCGACCCGCAGGAGCTGCTGCGTGGTCGGCTCAGCGCAACAGAACCAGGACTCGGTCAATCGAGTGGGCTGGGTCTCACTCCACACCGGGGACGGTGATCCCGGCCGCACCCGGGACCACATCTCGAGGATGGTGCCTCGTTGATCCGGGCCACCGGCCTCGGCAATCTGTGCCAGGCGTCTCTGGAGGTCGTCGACGAGAGGATGCCGGGACCGCCAGTGATAGGTCAGAGCGTCGGGATCGTATTCGCCGATATACGGAGCCATCTCGGAATCGAGGATCAACGACCCCTCCGGGACCAGAAGCCTGATGCTGAGCTGGACCGGGTCAACAGTGGCCAGCAGGTCCAGGTCGATCAGAAAGTCGAAGATCGCGCCGGGATCACCGGGATCGGTCAGAGGCGTGAACGGCATCCAGGATGGTCGGATCTGGATCCCGGCGGTGCGCACGATATGGGTGGCCTCGGCCATGTCAGCAACGGTGTGGCCTTTTTCGAGGACCTCCAGGACATGGTTGTTGGTTGTTTCGAAAGCAGAAACCACGAATACGACATTCCGCCGCGCCACCTCCGGCCAAAGATCGCGATGACCGAGAACGTGCTCCACCTTCACCGTCAGGTCGAAGGTCAGGTCGGGGAAGCCCGCGTTGGCTTCCCTCAGAACGTCCATCGCGTATCGAGGGGCATTCAGAAAATCGGGATCCCCAAAGGTGATGTGGCGGGCACCCAATTCGACCAGGGCGCCGATGTCGGCGAGAACGTTGTCCAACCCGGTAACCCGAAAACGCCCGTCGTAGACGGCCGGGATCGGACAATGGCGGCATCGATGGCGGCAGCCATGACTGGCCTCGACATAACCGGCCAGGCGGGCCTCACCCTCGATTTCCAGGCGGGCGTAGTTCTCGAGTCCCGGCAGCAGGTGCCGGGCCGGGGGCGCAAAGCTCTTGCGGCCAAGATCAACCCGGACCGTCCGGCTCGACCCTTCTCCGGGCCGGCCCAGGTCCGCCACCCAGGCCGCCAGTTCGTCCTCGTACTCCCCCACGATCAGGCGGTCGGCCAGTTGGCCCGCGGTTCGATCGGCCCCGATCGCCGCGTAGAGACCGTAGAAAGCGATGGGGAGGTCGGGTCGGGCACTTCGTAATCGACGGGCGGCCTGCACGGCCAGGCGCATGGCGGTGTGCATGGGAACTGAGAACGCCACCGCCCCGGCTGTCAGAAAGCCGACTTCGTCCCACTCCTCGACAGCCAGGTCCAGGCACTTCACATCGTGGCCCTCTCCGATCAAACGGGCAGCGGGAGATGCGAGGTGCCAGGGCTGGTGCCCGAGTTCGTAGGTGGAGACCAGGAGGACACGCACGTGCAATCGATGTTACGGAGTCGCGGTGGGCATCCGACAACCTTCACCAGCAGATCGGTCAAATCCCGCCTACCCGTTCGACGCATCGCGCCCAGCTTTGATTCGGTGCCCTGCGTGTGTCTGGAAATCGGCAAGGCCCTGGCGCCATATTCAAACCCTGGCCCCGATTACCGTTTTCGAGGTGAGCGGTTCATTTCACGCCTTTCCCTCCGGAACGTTGTACGTACACGACTACGGCGGCGCCGGTGGCCCCATGGTGGCCGTTCACGGGTTAGGGGGCGCCCATCTCAATTGGATGCCACCTGCCCCGGGTTTGACCAGGTCAGGACATCTGATCGCTCCCGACCTTCCGGGCTTTGGCTACACCCCGCCCCGCAGCTCCTACGCGATCGCCAGTCACGTCCAGGCGATCGTTGAACTCCTGGAGTCGCTCGGACGCCCTGTGGTCCTCATGGGAAATTCGCTGGGGGGCCTTGTCAGCATCCGGGTCGCGGCCTCGCGCCCCGAACTGGTCGAGCGGATGGTCCTGGTGGCACCGGCGGCACCTCCCCGTTGGGACGACGATCGCATCGACCGCGTGGTTGCCAAGCGATTGCTCCTGCAGGGCTTACCGGCCATCGGGCCTGCCGCGATCAGCCGCTATTGGAAGGCAACGACTCCGGCCACCCAGATGCGAGACACGCTGGCGGTGGTGTGTGCCCACCCCGAGCGGATCCCCCAGTCTCTGGTGGAGCCATCTCTGCGACTGGCAGCGGCCCGGCGCCGTCAGCCCTGGGCGCTCGACGCC
>DATEEG010000454.1:0-2003 GCA_035281305.1 Acidimicrobiia bacterium
CGAAAGCCAGGAGAGGAGCCTGGCGAGGATCGGCCCCCTGCTCGATCGAGACCTTGCGAATCGCCTGTTCCATCAGGGCGTCGACCACTTCCAGCATGCCCGAGGCGACCGACTGTGCTGTCAAACCCAGCTCGATCCCGATGCTCTCGAGAGCCGACAGCGCGGCCGCTCGTGAAAGTTCGATCCGCCCGGCCAGCGCGTTCTCCGATCCAAGCCGGCCGGCAACCAGGTTGGCGTCCGTGACAGTCGGTCGGGTGCCCCCCCGCGTATAGGAGGCCGGCCCGGGGTCGGCTCCGGCGCTTTCGGGCCCGACCCGCAAGGCCCCACCGGGGTCCGACCAGCCGATACTTCCTCCTCCGGCACCGATCGTGTGGACGGCGAGGGAGGGCAGGCGGCACATGATTCCACCGACTGATCGCTCCGGGCCTATCTCTGGCCGCCCACCCTCGATCCGACAGACGTCGGTGCTGGTACCGCCCATGTCGAAAGAGATCACTCGCGTCCAGCCGTTCGCCGAACCGCAGGCAGCAGCGGCCACGACCCCGGCAGCGGGTCCCGAAAGGACGATCGAAGCCGCCAGTTCGGCTGCTGCCTGGATCGAGGTGAGCCCTCCGCTCGATCTCATGACCAGAACTCGATCCACAATTCCGACCAGCGCACTGGCGAGCGCGGTCAGATAGGACGACACCACCGGTCGCAGATAGGCATTGAGCACCGTCGTCGAGATCCGCTCAAACTCCCGAAACTCGCCGCTGACCAAATGGGAAACGCTGACCGGTACCGACGGAATCATGGCTTCGACCACCGAGGCCAGCGCGTCCTCCGGGGCGGGGTCGGCAAACGAATTGAGAAGAGCAACCGCGATGGACTCGGGAGACGAGGTGTGAAGCGCCGTCAGATCGAATCCTGGTTCCCACCCGTACCGATCCCCGCGCTCGACCAAGGCCGGTGGACGATCGTCCATCGGGTCGTACAGAGACGGACGGTCCTGGCGGCCGATCTCGATCAGATCCTCGAAGCCCTTGTTGGTCAAAAGAGCCGTGCGGGCTCCGCGTCGCTCGAGGAGGGCGTTGGTGGCGACGGTGGTCCCATGAAGCAGGAGCGGGTCGGCCCCCGAACCGCCGACCTGGCGGGCACCAGCGGCCACCGCCATACTCTGATTCGGGGTTGACGGGAGTTTGGCTGTCGTCAGCCGCGACCCATCCCAACGGGCAATGTCGGTGAAGGTCCCGCCGACATCGACTCCGATCGTCACGTCGTGAAACCAGGCGCCAGTCCTTGCGACCACGCCCTCCCAGACGCCAGGAGTTGGCCTGGTGAGGGGTCAGCTGATAGAAACAGGGTTGTGATCCGAATGGAAACCACGCCGAACCCAAATGCCGTCAAGTTCTCCGTGGGTAAGCCGGTGGGAGGGCCTGCCACCTTCGTGGCCGGCCAGCCGACCGACAACGCCATCGCTTCGGCCATCCTCGAACTAGAAGGTGTGACAAGCATTTTCATGACGGCCGACTTCGTGACGATTTCCAAAGGCTCGGAAGCGGACTGGGGAGGGATCGTGCCTGGAGCGCAGGCGATCCTAGAGGAGCACTACGGCTGAGCGGATTCGGGGGGAGGAGGAATGCGGTTCCCGCTGCCATCCCACCACGTCACCAGCGGCCACGACGCTCCCGCCGGGTCGACCGTTTGGACTACCAGGCGCCAGTTGTCGCCGACCCGGGTTCCCGCCAGCACCGCACCGCCCGTGGCGGCCGTGGCGGCGGCACTGACGTCAACCGGGACTTCGGTTTGCGACCACTCCAACGCCTGCACCATCCGAGGAGCTTCGGCCAGGGCCGGCAGGTCCGTCGCGGACCATCCCGCCTGGGTCCAGGACAGCTCGATCGCCACGCCGATAGGCGCGATTCGCCGGTAGCTCTCGCCATCTGCAGCCGCCAACCTGCGAACCACCACCAAAATCCTGTAACGGCCGGGGGCCGGTTCCTCGACTGATACGGCCCGCGCCC
>DATEEG010000455.1:0-13919 GCA_035281305.1 Acidimicrobiia bacterium
TAGTCACGAGCCTACCGAGAGGGCGTTGGTATCCGGCTGCCGGCCCTGTCGTACCGTCTATGTTCCAACCGTGATCTCCAATGCCCGGATCCTGGGAATGCTGGCCGAGCTGGCCCGTCTTACGTCCCTCGACGAGGGGTCCCCGCAGTCCTTCAAAGTCAGGGCTTACGAGAACGCCATCCATGGGATCGAGGGCTACCCCGGCAACGTTGCCAGCCTCGACGATAAGGAGCTTGTGGCCATCAAAGGCGTGGGCGCATCGATTGCGACCCGAATCCGCGAGTACATCGATAGCGGGACGGTCGCCAAGCTCGACGAACTTCGAACCAAGTACCCGGCTCCGTTGGTCGAACTCCTCAAGATCCCCGGCCTCGGGCCCAAAACGCTCAAGACCCTGCGAGCCGAGTTGAACATTCAGAATCTCGACGACCTCAAGTCGGCCATCGAGCGGGAGGCCCTGCGCGACCTGCCCGGCCTCGGCAAGACGACCGAGGAGAAGATCGCCAAATCGATCGAGCGGCTCGGGATGCATGGCAAGGACCGACGAACGCCGATCGCAGACGCCCTGCCAATGGCCGAGGGTCTGGCAGCAGAACTGGAGGCGATGCCCGGGGTGGCGGCGGTCTCCTGGTGCGGGAGCTTGCGTCGCTTTGCCGAGACTATCGGAGATATCGATCTGGTGGTTTCGGCCGCGGCCGCAGGCGGGGTCATGAAGGCCGTCGTCGACCATCCCATGGCCAAAGAAGTGGTCGGGTCGGGAGCGACCAAGACCTCCGTGTTGACCCACGACGGAATGCAGGTCGATGTACGCGTTGTCACGGCGGATCAGTACGGGGCTGCCCTGGTCTACTTCACAGGTTCGAAGTCGCACAACGTTGCCTTGAGACAGCGCGCCATCGATCGGGGATGGCTCCTAAACGAGTACGGGCTTTTCGACGGGGAGAACCTGATCGCTTCAGCGACCGAGGAGTCGGTCTATCAGGCTCTCGACCTTCCGTTCATCCCGCCCCCTTTGCGCGAAAACTCGGGTGAGATCGAGGCGGCGGCTAATGGTGTCTTGCCGGATCTCGTGACGCTCGATCACATCAGGGGAGATCTTCACTTTCATTCCGATCGGTCAGGAGATGGCCGCTCAACTCTCGAGGAGATGGTCGCTGCGGCCGCCGCACGGGGATACGAGTACCTGGCCATCACTGAGCACGGTGAGGACCTGGCCATCAATGGCTCGACGCGGGAGGAGATGCGGGCGCATCAACGGCGGATCGAACGCGTTCAGGAGGCGCACCCGGCCATGCGTTTGCTCTACGGCTGTGAGTTGAACATCGGCGCGGATGGCAGCTTGGACTACGACCGTGACTTTCGTCTCGAATACGACTGGTGTGTTGCCTCGGTGCACTCCCACTTCGACCTCCCGGCCGATCAACAGACGCAACGACTCTTGAAGGCAATGGCCGACCCCGCAGTCAACGCCATCGGCCATCTGACGGGCCGCTATATCGGCCGACGTCCGGGCATCGAGATAGACCTCGATTCCGTTCTCGAAGGCCTGTCCATCAGCGGGGTGGCGCTCGAGGTGAACGGCGCCCTCGATCGTCTCGACGCTTCGGCAGATGTGATCAGGAGAGCGGTCGCAGCCGGTGTCAAGCTCGTCATCTCGACCGACTCCCATCACACCTCCGATCTCAAGCGGATGGCCTACGGTGTATCCCACGCTCAACGGGGATGGGCCGCGGTCGGTGATGTGGTCAACTCGATGCCTCAGAGAGACTTCGTCGAGTTCGCCGGCAGCCGTCGATGACCGTTGGCCGATCTAGGGGTCAGGGTGCCAGGCTTCCGTCGGCCAGATCGGCGAAAAGCGACGGTGCTGAGTCGGTGAGATAGACGACCGAGGCGCTGCCGGCCGTGCCCACGCGGCCGGGTGCCACATGATTGCCGATGCGGCCGATCGGGGTGTCGAGGGCCAGGGCGGCAAAAGACAACAGGTCGCCCGGTGCCAGGTCGGTGTTCATCCACTCCACGCTCTCGCTGATCAGGGTCGGCAGGTGGAGCGGTCCGTACGATTGAGCGCTGGATAGGGCTGCCAGCAGCAGAAGCCCGCCGTTGAATTGGCGGGTGAGGTCGCCGCCGGGCAGCGACTTCCGGGCCCGGGCCAACGCCAGCGCGTCGGGCCCGTTGAGGTATTGCGATCCAGCCCCGAGATCGGCCCCGGCCGCAGAGTCGGCGACCGCAAACGGCAAATCGATGTCTACGCCTCCGAGGACATTCCCGACCATTTCCTGGAATCCCGTGAAGCCGGTGAGGACGTAGCCGTCGAGGTTCAATCCGGTCACGTCGGCCACCGTCTGGAGCATCACGTCCGGGCCCCCCGACGAGAGAGACGAGTTGATCTTGCCCACACCTCCCCCCGAGATCCGGACCCACGAGTCGCGAGGAATACCAAGCACGCCGCCATGACCGAGGCCGTTGAGCGCCACGAGATGGATGCTGTCGGCCCTCGAGAACCGGGGGTCCTCTCCCGGCCTCGCATCGGAGCCCACCGCGAGCACCACTTTCGGCACGACCCCGTACCAGGCGAGGGCAGTCTCGGGCGGGGACATCGAGGTCAATCGAGCCGCCACGATCTGGAAACCATCCCCGCCTCCGACGCCGAAGATCGCATCCGGTCCGATCTCGGCAGCGGCCAATTCGATGTCGCCCACCGACGACATGGCCGCCCGTCCGCCGCTCGGGCATTCCGATGCCGCGTCCCGTTCGGCCAATTCGGGGGCGATCGCTTGCAGGTTGCCTCCGCAGGCCGACCCGTAGACGTCGGCCACCGCCCTCTCCCAGGCCGGGCTGGCGCCCTCGAGATGGAAGGCCGGTTGCGTCGTCGTGGTGGCCGCCCTCGTGGTCGTCGTGGTCGGACGCGGTGAGACGGTCACGGGCTCCGCGGGCACAGTCCCTCCCACTACGCAGGCGGACAGCATTGCCCATGCCACGACGAGTGCCGGCACTGCTCGACCCTGATTGGCGGGAGGGGTGAACATCGGGCGGGGACCCTAAAGCCGTAGACAGGAATCTCAAAGCGAGAGCCATCCCCGGGTCGATCACCGCCGGTGCGATTGGTCACGGAACTGGCGGTGGGGGGCCGTGGGGGGCCTTCTTATACTCGCCCGACCCCACCCAAGGAATCCTCTGGTAACCGACAATCTGATTTACGTCGCGCTGGCGGCCAGTTTGGTCGCGTTGGGCCTGGTCGCCTTCTACGCCCGCTACGTGATGGCATCCCATCCCGGCAACGAACGGATGGTCGAGATCTCGGCCGCGATCCGGGAAGGTTCCATGGCGTTCCTTCGCCGTGAGTACAGCTGGGTGGCCGTCTTCGTGGTGGTCCTCGCCGTGCTCATCGGGTTCCTGCTCCCGTGGGGAGCCCTTGGGGCTCCTGCCTTCGTCTTCGGGGCCCTCCTGTCGGCAACCGCAGGGTTCGCAGGCCTTCGGATCGCGACCGCCGCCAATAGTCGGACGGCCGAGGCCGCCCGGACGGGCGGAGCCGCCCACGCCCTCCCGGTGGCCTTTCGGGGAGGGGCGGTCATGGGGTTCACCGTTGCCGGTCTGGGATTGCTAGGTCTCGTAGTCGGATTTCTCATCACGAAGGTGTGGCTCGATCGACCCGATTGGCCCCAGATCATCACCGCCATCGGGCTCGGCGGTTCGTCGGTCGCCCTCTTTGCCCGCGTCGGGGGAGGGATCTACACCAAGGCCGCCGATGTCGGGGCCGACCTCGTCGGCAAGGTCGAAGCCGGCATCCCCGAAGATGACCCCCGGAATCCCGCGGTCATAGCCGACAATGTCGGCGACAACGTCGGCGACGTCGCCGGGATGGGCGCTGACCTGTTCGAGTCGTACGTTGGGGCTTTAGTTGCACCGATCGCCTACGCGTCGCTGGCTTTTGCCGGCAGCGTCTTTCTGCCTCAGCTGATCATGTTCCCGCTGGCTGTCGCGGCCCTGGGCATGGCCGCTTCAGTAGTGGCGTCGTTCCTGGTGAGCCCGGCCCTGTCTCGCATGTGGGGCGACAACCTGGGAACGGCCCTCCGGTTGGCGAGCCTGGGAGCCGCCGCAATCACGACCGTCGGGGTGCTTCCGCTCGCGTGGTGGCTCTTCGGAGACCTGCCCGGGGTCGACCATCCGTCCGGGCTCTTTCTGGCGGTCGTCGTCGGTCTCGTGGTCGGGCTTGCGATCGGCCAGATTTCGGAGTGGTTCACGTCGGATCACTTCAAGGTGGTCAAAGAGGTCGCTCGCCATTCGCAGACCGGCGCGGCCACCTTGCTCATCTCGGGAATCGCCGAAGGGATGCGCTCGTCGGCCTACTCGGTGGTGTTGGTGGCGGGCGGGATCGTGGGGGCTTTTGCCGCCGGCGATTGGGCGATGGGCCCGGGCGGAGGGGTGTACGGCGTCTCTATTGCCGCCATCGGGGTGCTGGCCACCCTCGGGATCACCATATCCGTCGACGCCTACGGCCCGATCGCCGACAATGCGGGGGGGATCGCCGAGATGGCGCACCTTCCCGAAGAAGTTCGCCAGGCCACCGACGCCCTGGATTCGCTCGGCAACACGACCGCTGCGATTGCCAAGGGATTTGCGATCGCTTCGGCGGCGGTAACCGCCCTGGCCCTCTTCTCGGCCTTCGCAGAGGCCGTGTCGCTCGAGACGATCAACCTCATCAAGCCTGCCACCGTTGCCGGTCTGTTCATCGGCGGGGCTTTTCCATTCCTGTTCTCCGCGTTCACGATGAACGCCGTCGGTAGGACCGCCAACAAGATGATCGAAGAGGTGCGGCGCCAGTTCCGGGAGATTCCCGGTTTACGGGACGGTCGTGAGGGGGTGAAGGCGGAATACGCCAAGTGCGTCGATATCGCCACCGCCGGCGCTCTCC
Organism: Acidimicrobiia bacterium; assembly: GCA_035281305.1. Lineage (GTDB taxonomy): Bacteria > Actinomycetota > Acidimicrobiia > Spongiisociales > ZC4RG35 > DATEEG01. Next base: position 4,913 of record DATEEG010000455.1, read on the forward strand.
GGGAGATGATCTTGCCGGTGGTTCTGACGATCGCCACTCCGATCGCGATCGGTTTGGTCGACGTCGAGGCTCTCGGCGGCTTTCTGGCCGGGGCGCTCGTCACCGGATTCCTGCTGGCGATCTTCATGGCCAACGCGGGTGGAGCGTGGGACAACGCCAAGAAGTTCATAGAGGCCGGCGCCTTCGGCGGCAAGGGATCTGATGCGCACAAGGCAGCCGTGATCGGCGACACGGTCGGTGACCCCTTCAAGGACACCTCAGGGCCGGCGATGAACATCGTCATCAAGGTGATGACGATCGTGTCGCTCATCTTTGCGTCGGCGTTCGTGGGCTGAGGCTGCCCGGTGTCAGAAGGTGCCGAGGTGTGGCTCGTCCGACATGCCCGGACCGAGGCCAATGCGGCCGGGATCTGGCAGGGGCGGACCGAGAGCGGAGTCGATGCGGTCGGCGAAGGCCAGATCGCGGCACTGGCGGCTCGACTGGCACGGGAGCAATTCGATCTCATCTTGAGCTCGCCGCTGCAGAGGGCTCGCCAGACGGCGAAGGTCTTCGGGGACCCGATCATCGAGGCCGACCTGGTCGAGATCGATCTGGGGCGGTGGGATGGATTGACAACCGCCGAATTGATTGACAGCCACCGTCCCGATCTCGAAGCCTTCGCCCGTGGTGAGGAAGTGCCTCTCGGGGGGAGCGGCGAGACCCCCCAGCAGATAACCATGCGGATCGAGTCGATCGTCGACCGCATCTTCGAAAGGTTGTCACCTGGTCAGAGAGCCGTGGTGGTTACTCATGGGGGCGTCCTCGACGCCGTGACCCAGCGCTCGTTTGGTCGTGACGCGTCTGGTCGACGAATAGGTGGCCTGACGGACAACACGGGCATAACCCGGCTGATACGGAGGTTCGGCAGCAACCGACTCGTCACCTTCAATGACACCGGGCATCTGGGCCCCCGCCCGGCGGCATTGTCGGCGGCGCTGGCCCGCGACCGGGCCGGCATGGTTCTGGTGAGGCATGGGCAAACCAGGGCAAATGTCGAGCGCCGTTGGCAGGGCCACTCGGATTGGGGTCTCGACGCGGTGGGACGGCGCCAGGTCCGGGCGCTGGCTGAGTGGTACGGCCGTCCAGACCGGGTGGTCACCTCTCCGCTCGGCCGGGCTCTCGAGACCGCCCGTGGGTTGGGCTCGGACCCGGAGGTGATCGACGGTCTGGTCGAACTCGGCTTCGGAGAGTGGGAGGGTCTAACGGTCGAAGAGGTCCGCTCGAGCCACTCCACACTGTTCGATCGCATCTTCGTCGACGGCCAGGATCTGGCCCGCGGGGTGACCGGTGAATCCTGGGCTCAACTGACGGCGCGGTTTCGGGCGGCGATCGACTCGATCAACCCCGGGCGGGGAATGTTGACGGCCGTAGTCACGCACGGAGCCGCGATTCGTTCGTATCTGGCCGACCTGTCAGGCGCCGGATGGGCAGCCGCCGGGAGATGGGAGACGCCGGCGAATAGCTCGGTGACGCATCTGGTCCTTTCCGAGCGGGGCCCGCTTATCGTTGACTATTCGTCGGCCATCCACCTGGAAGGCCTAGAGGGGGTTTCGGCCGATCTGGAATCCCCACAACCGGAATCCACCAAATTGGGCTCCGACGAATTGAGATCCGGCAAATTGAGATCCGGCAAGTTGAGATCCGGCAAGTTGAGCTCCACCAAAGTATCGACTGGGGAACACCCCGGTCACGAGCCCGGAAAGGGGGAGGGATGACAGCTCGCTACGACTCTCGCAGGTACGCGCTGGTCAATCGGTGGAACCCCCGCAACCTCGAGCTCATCCGTGACTGGGTTGCACCCGCCCCAGGCGATCGCATCCTCGACGTCGGATGCGGCAAAGGTCATCTGGTTAAGGCCCTGAGGGACCTCGGCGTCGACGCAGCCGGCATCGATCTCAATCCGAACGCCAGTGACGTGGCCGTGGTCGCGGGGGTGCAGACGATGTCGGCGACGAATCTCGATTTCGATGATGCCGCTTTCGATGCTGTGGTTTCGTTCCACGCCATCGAACACATTCCTCACATCGACGAGGCCCTGAGGGAGATGTCGCGAGTCGTGAAGCCCACCGGAAAAGTCCTCCTGGTCTATCCGGCCGAACCCGTTCGGGGCCTCTATGCGATTCCCACCTCCGTCATTCTTCACCGCACCCCGTTCAAGGCCCGGCAGGTCCACGTTCACAAATTGAATCCGGCGCGGGTGGCTGAACTTGCCCGCACGGCGGGCCTCCGCCAGGTCAGGAAGGGACTCAGGATGTGGCCCTCTCCGGAGTACGCGTCACTCTTTGAACCGGTCTGATGAGCCTGGACGCCGCAAATTCGATCCTTGTAATTTCTTTCGGGGATGGTGAAGCTGTGAGCCCGTTGCTAGGAGCATCCCGGAGTGGCTCGCACCTTCGTCCTCGACACGTGTGTACTTCTGGCCGATCCGTCGGCAACCCTCCGCTTCGATGAGCACCAGGTTGTGTTGCCGATGGTGGTGGTCGAGGAACTCGATCGGAAGAAGACCCGACCTGATGAAGTAGGCACGAACGCCCGCGCCGCCCTCCGGCTCCTCGAACACCTGGGTGCTTCTAGACGCCTCGGAATGCGGGAGCCGGTCGCGTTGCCGACGGGTGGAACGTTGCGGATCGAGCTGAACGGCGTGGTGTCGGGACGACTTCCCGCTGTTCTCGATCCGTCCACACCCGATCATCGCCTTCTGGCATGTTGTCTGAACCTGGCCGATGCGGGAACCGAAACCGTATTGGTCACTAAGGACACGGCCCTTCGGATCAAAGGCGCCCAACTCGGTCTCGACGTCCAGGACTATCGAGCAGACACGGTTCCTGTCGAGGAGCTGCATTCGGGGATCAGCGAACTCCAGGTCGAAGCTGCCCTCATCGATCGGTTCTACGACGAGAACAAGGTCTCTCTCGCTGGTACCGACGCCCTTGTCAACCAATTCCTCGTGTTGAGGAATGGCTCGCAGTCGGCGCTGGCGCGCGTTGTCCAGTCTGAACCGGAAACGATTGTCGAGAGAGTGCCCAATCATCTCCGGGTCTTTGGGATCGAGCCCAAGAACCTGCGCCAAACGGTCGCCCTCCATCTGATGATGGACCCGGACATTCCGGCCGTGTCGCTGATGGGCATGGCGGGAACCGGAAAGACGTTCCTCGCCCTGGCGGCGGCACTGGATCAGGTCCTGGAGATGGGCCGGTATCGACGAGTCACCGTCTACCGGCCCCTGATCGCGGTCGGGCGGCAGGAAGTCGGCTTCCTCCCGGGTGATCTCGGTGAAAAGCTGGCGCCGTGGATGGCAGCGGTGCACGACAACCTCTACGCCCTCTTTTCCGATGCCGGACCCGACGGGGCGAAAGGCGCCGTCGACGATCTCATTGAACGTGGTGAACTGGAGATGGCGGCGATCACCTACCTGCGCGGCCGGTCGATCACGGGTGAAGTCGTGATCATCGACGAAGCCCAGAATCTCGAGCTGCCCACTCTCAAGGTGATCCTCACCCGGATGGCCCGCGACTCGAAGGTGATCTTCTGCGGCGACCTCACTCAGGTCGACAATCCTTACATCTCGCCATTCGGAGGAATGGCGGCTCTGATCGAGAAGTTCAAGGGATCGCCCTTGTTCGGACATGTGACCTTGGAGCGTTCGGTCCGCTCTCCGCTGGCGGAGATGGCTGCCACCGTCTTGTAGCCGTCCTCGTAGGCTCTCCTGGTGCGCCTCGCTGCCATAGTTCTCGCCGGTGGAGTGGGCGCCCGTGTCCGGAGCGGGATCAACAAGGTGTTCCTTCCAGTCAGGGATCGGGCGGTCCTGGATTACTCGGTGCGGACCTTTCAGCGGGCGAGCGGCGTGGTCCAGATCGTCATAGCCGTGCGGCCCGAGGACCGCCACCGCCTTGACAACCTCATGGCCGGTCCCGGCCCCCCGCTCACGATGGTGGCCGGTGGCGTCACCCGACACCAGAGCGAGGTTTCCGCGATCGATTTTCTGGCGACGGCCATCGAGGACGGTGCGATCGACTTGATCGCAATCCACGACGGTGCCCGGCCGTTCATGACCCTGGAAATTCTCGAAGCTTGCATCGCCGCCGCCGTGCGTTTTGGTGGGGCGGTTCCGGGAGTGCCGCCGGAGGCGCCGCTTCATCGGATTGAGGATGGCGCGGCCGTTCCACTGGCAAATGAATCACTGATCAGGGCTCAAACCCCGCAAGTGTTCAAGGCCCGGCCTCTGCTCGAGGCCTACCGCGCCTCGGTGGAAGCCGGATTCGAAGGAGTCGACACCGCCGAGACGATGGAGAAATTCAGCACGGTCGAAGTTGCCGTCGTTCCGGGCGATGAGCGGAACCTGAAGGTCACATTCGTCGAGGACCTGTTCCGGGCCGAAGAACTGGCAACCAACTGGGCCGAAGGCCGCTGGCGGTAACCCGTAAGTCGGCCGTCGGAAGCACCGAAGGAATGGTCCGGCCGACTTCCGAAATTTGGCTGCTCAGTCGCGGCGTCCGGCAAATTCGCCTACTCAGTCCCGGTACTCGTTCGTGTGGTCTCCGAATTTCCTGTGGAGCAGGCGTCAGCGACCAAATTCCGTTGGGCAACCTACGTCGGTTACGGCACCAGATCGGTGGTGTCGGAGCGGTGGCGGTACAGCCACCACCAGAGGCCGCCGTGAGCTGCGATCCCGACCGCGAGGACAAGGGTGACGATCGGATATCCGAGGATCAAGGCAAGGACGGCACAAATGGCGGCGCCAGCGACGAGCGTGGTTCGCACTCCATTCAAAGGCCCAAACACGGCCCACAGTTTGCCAGAATCATTTCCGTCCAAATCCGACGACACGAGATGCCAATTTGGCGTCTGGCGTCTGGCGTCTGGCGTCTGGCGCTTCTTCGCCTAAGCCTTCTTCGTGGCCTTCTTAGTTGTCTTCTTCGTCGTCTTGCGCGCGGGCCGCTTCTTCGGTGCCGCTACTTCCCCCGAGGCGACCCGCTCCCTTCGGGCGATCAACAACTCGACTGCTCGTTCGAGGGTGATGGTGTCGGCGTCTTCGCCGGTTCGTAGTGAGGCATTGGTTTCGCCATCGGTGACGTACGGTCCGAACCGTCCCGACCGCACCGTGATCATCTTTCCCGAAGCCGGGTCACTGCCGACCTGGCGTCCCGGACTGGCGGCCGCACGTTGTCCTCTGCGACGGGGTGGTTGGCGGAACAACTCCACCGCGTGATCGACGTCGACGGTGAACAACTGATCCTCTGCCTCGAGCGACCTGCGGTCGGTACCCCTCGTCAGATACGGGCCGTAACGGCCGTTTTGGGCAAGGATCTCCTCGCCTGTGTCCGGATCGGTCCCGACAGTCCGGGGGAGTGTCAGGAGTTGGAGCGACTGTTCGAGGGTGAGATCGTCGAGGGTCATCGACTTCAGGAGCGACGCCGTCTTCGGCTTCTCTTTTCCTTCCGGCTCCCCGAGTTGTACGTAAGGGCCGTACCGACCGCTTCGGGCCAGCACCACCTTCCCGCTGTCGGGGTCCGTGCAAAGAATTTTGTCGCCGGCAGGTTGGGCTGCCAACAACTCGATGGCTCTTTCGATCGTCAATTCGTCGGGGGGGAGAGTGTCCGGCACGGAGGCCCGCTCGTCGCCGCGTTCCAGGAAAGGCCCGTACCTCCCGACCCTCAGCGTGATTGCCCGTCCCTGCAGGTCCTCGCCCAGAGGGATGGAGTTCACCTCCCGGGCATCGATCTCATCCAGCCGCTCCGCCACCTGGTTTTGCAGGCCCTCGGTCCCGAGGTAGAACCTCGTCAACCACGGAATCGTCTTCTCCTCGCCGTCGGCGATCCGGTCGAGGTCGTCCTCCATCCGGGCAGTGAACGCATAGTCGACCAGATCGGGGAAATGCCCTTCGAGCAGACTGACCACCGCGAAGGCCGTGAAGGTGGGGATGAGGGCCTGGCCCTTCTTCCAGATGTACCCCCGATCCTCGATGGTCGAAAGAATCGAGGCGTAGGTCGAGGGGCGGCCGACTCCGAGTTCTTCGAGACGTCTCACCAGTGAGGCCTCGGTGTAGCGGGGAGGAGGTTTCGTGGTGTGACCGTTGGGCTCCAGGGCGTGGACTGTCAGGCCCTGCCCCGCGGCGAGGGTCGGGAGGCGGGTCTCCTGGTCGTCGAGGTCGGCCTCGGGGTCGTCGCTCCCCTCCACATAGGCCCGGAGGAACCCGGGGAAAGTGATCGTGCGGCCCGAGGCAGCGAACTCGGCATCGGTTTGGTCGGCGGCGGCGGCACCGAGGCGCACCGAAACGGATTCACCGACGGCGTCGTTCATTTGCGATGCCACCGCGCGCTTCCAGATCAGGTCATAGAGCCTCGCCTCATCCTGGCCGACCTCGCGGGCAACCTGCTCCGGAGTTCGGAATTTCTCCCCTGAAGGTCTGATGGCCTCGTGGGCCTCCTGGGCGTTTTTGACCTTGCTGGCGTAGATGCGAGGCTGCTTAGGCAAATACTCGGGCCCGTAAAGCTGGGTGATCTGATTGCGGGCCGCCGCCACCGCAGCTTCCGACAACGCGGTCGAGTCGGTTCGCATATATGTGATGTATCCGGCCTCATAGAGGCGTTGAGCCACGGACATCGTCCGCGAGGCGGCAAAGCGAAGCTTGCGGCCGGCTTCCTGCTGCAAAGTCGAGGTTCGGAAAGGTGGGTACGGGCTCCGCCTGTAAGGCTTCGAATCGACGGTTCGAACTGAGAATTGGGAGTTCGCGAGCGATCGGGCCAGGGCAGTAGCCGACTCCTCATCGAGAATGATGACGTTCTTGTCGGAGGCCGCGCCCTTTTGGTCGAAGTCGGCTCCGGTGGCGACCTTGACTCCATCGACGGCAACGAGGGTCCCCGGGAAGGTCGGTTCCCGGTCTGCTCCACCCGACTTGCCTTCGTCACCTTCTCCCGGTTGGGGAGCGAAGATGCCTTCGATGTCCCAGTAGGTCGCATTGCGGAATTGGATGCGCTCCCGCTCTCGCTCCACGATGATCCTGACCGCCACGCTCTGGACCCGTCCGGCGGACAGTCCTTGGCGCACTCTTCTCCACAGAACCGGCGACACCTCGTACCCGTAGAGGCGATCGAGGATTCTCCGCGCCTCCTGGGCATCCACGAGGCGTCGGTCGATCTGGCGCGGATTCGCGAAGGCAGCTCTGATCGCCGGTTCGGTGATCTCGTGGAACACCATCCGCTTCACCGCGATCTTGGGCTTGAGCACCTCGGCGAGATGCCAGGCGATCGATTCCCCCTCGCGGTCCTCGTCGGTGGCGAGGTACAACTCGTCGGCTTTCTTGACCAGGTCTTTGAGCTTCTTGACCCGGTCTCTCCGCTCCTTCGGGACCACATAGACGGGCTCGAAGCCGTTGGCCACATTGACGCCGAGCCTTGCCCAGTCCTCACCCCGGAGCGACTCGGGGATCTCGGCGGCCGAACGGGGGAGGTCGCGAATATGGCCCATCGAGGCTTCGACCGTCACGTCGTCGCCCAGAAATCGGGAGATGGTGCGAGCCTTCGTGGGCGACTCGACAATGATCAATTTCATGCTGTAGGTCTCGTTTTCGTCGGCGGGCCGGTGCCCTTCCGCGTTTTTGATTTGGCGGGGCCTCACACCCTCCGCTTCTCAGGCTGGGGCGTGAGTGGTCTCTTTGGGGGTTGTTTCCCCTTTTCCACTGTTCATTATGCGATGCCGGCTGTCAACTCCTGGACACCCGGCCGAGCGGCGCAGTCTTATCGGCCCGAATCCCGGCCAACCACAGCCCATAGGATTGGCGACTCCAGGAAAGTACCGTCAATACCAACTTGGTGACGGCTTCTGAACTTCGGGGACGGGATCTCATCAGGCGGGGCCCTTTTGCCCGCCTGTGGTGGTCCCAGGCGGTTTCGTCGCTGGGCGACTGGGTGAGCCTGTTCGCTAGTTTCGCGCTGGCTGCGCGAATCGCCGGGGGAGGCAGTTCGGCCAGCCTCGGCATCCTGGTGCCGCTGGTCGGTCGAATCCTTCCGGGCCTCGTTTTCGGGATCGTCGGTGGCGTGCTGGCCGACCGGTGGAACCGCAAGATCACGATGCTGGTGTCCGATTTCGGAAGGGCGGGTCTGGCCGTCGGCCTGGTTTTCGTGGACAACTACCGCGAGCTCTTTCTCCTCACTTTTTTCACCGAATTGCTCTCGATGGTCCGACAACCGGCCCGCGAAGCGGTCGTGCCCCACCTGATCCCCGAACGCCATCTGCTGGCCGCCAACGGCCTTTCCCTGCTCAGCAACTACGGGACCGCCCCTATCGGCTCGGCGATCTTTGCCGGACTGAGCGAGGTGGGTTCGCGCCTTCCCCAATTCGGCACGTTCGGATCATCGATTGGCGCGGCCTTCGTCTTTGATGCAGTGACGTTCCTGTTGTCGGCGGTGATCGTCATCTTCACCCCGATTCCCGAGGTCAAGCTCGCCAGGTCCCGCCTGGCCAAGGGCAAGCTCGACCTGCGCACCCCGCTGCGCGACATCGGCGAGGGTTTTCGTTTCGTCACCAGGAGCGGACCGATTCGCCGCATGATCCTGGGGATGGCGGCCGGGCTCTTCGGCGGGGGCGCACTCTTCGTGATCGGTCAGCCGTTTGCGGAGCAGGTGCTGCGGGTCTCCGACGCTGGTTACGGGATAATCGTCACCGCCCTCGGGATCGGGGTAGGCCTGGGAATGCTGGGGGTGACGATCCTTGGCACCATGGACACCCGGCGCCAGCTCGTGTTTGGTGTCGCCCTGGCGAGCATTGGCGTTGCCATCATCGCCACCGGCTTCACGGATTCGCTGTGGGCGGCGACCGCCTGGACTCTCATCACCGGGGTGGGGACGGGTGTGGCATACGTCACCGCCTTCACGCAGCTCCATGCCACCGTCGACGACGCCCTTCGCGGCCGCACGTTCGCGACGATGTTCGCTTTTGCCAGGACCGCCCTCCTCGTCTCTTTCGCGCT
>DATEEG010000456.1:0-2692 GCA_035281305.1 Acidimicrobiia bacterium
GGTAACCAGGCCCGCCCGCTCGAGGATGGCGACGTGCTTTTGCACCGCGGCGAAGCTCATCGAGTAGTGCTCGGCCAACTCGGCGACGCCCTCCTGACCGTCGATCGCCCGGCGGACGATGTCACGGCGGGTGGGGTCGGCTAGGGCGGCGAAGATGCGGTCGTGGTCGAAGATCACCGGCATTAGTACAACCATACGGTTGTATCAATCTAGATGTCAAGTCCGCTCGCGACATGGCACGGTCGGAGCCCTTGATAGCCTCGCCTGCGGAGCGGAGCCCGGACTGCCACGCCCTCGCGAGCGGGCGAGCCGAGCCCACGATTTGGACCAGCAAAGGCGAGGGTCACGCCTCGGCAAGCAGCTTGGTCAGCAGGCGGCGAAGAGTTTTGTGACCGTTCTCACCGATGATCTCGGTGATTCGTACCTCTATTCCGGCGATCGTTAGACGTCCGGCCTCGACGGCGGCCCGGCCAGTGGCGGTCAAGACGATCAGCTTGGCCCTCCGGTCGCTTGGGTCTGGCTCGCGACTCACGTAGCCAAGCTCCTCGAGCTCGTCGACTAGCTCGCCCATCGCCTGGGGCGTGATATTCGCCCGGCGAGCGAGGTCGGTGAGCCGAGATCCCTGAGGCTCGATTTGTGCGAACACCGCGGAGTGTTTGGGTTTTTGCGGGTATCCGGCACCGACCACTCCGTTGACGATCTGAAACCCAAGCAGGCTGTATGCCTGGCCCAGCATGGAGACGGTGTTGAGGCGCGCGGCGACGGACTCTTTGCGGTCGGTTGACATCCGCGTATCATAATTGCTAAGGTTGCCTGAAAGACAAGATCCCTTAGCAGATGTCTGGCTTAGTGAGTGGAGAGGTGATTGGAGTGGTGGCGATCCAGACGAGCCGCGGAGATCGAAAGGGCTTCCGTCCAGCGTCTCGATGGAGAAGGAGAGAACGATGGAAGCGCTGAGCCAAAAAGGGGAGCCGAGCGTGCGGACCAAACGTGTGCGGCAGGAACGCACCTTCGCGATGAACCTGCTCGGTGTCGGGTACGCGGTGATGACGGTCGGGCTGACCTATCTGGTAGTCCTCTTCGTTGGAGTCGGCGACGAGTTCCAAGGCGCCCCCCTGGTTCCGATTTTTGCCACCATCACCGTCACCGTCGCCATCGTCGGACTCCTATCCCTCATCTGGGTGGGGGCACGGCGTCGTTCTTGGTTTTGGCTTGTGAGCGCAATACCGGCCGTTCTGCTCCTGCTCATGAACGCGACCTATCTCGCTTACGACCTAGCGCGTCCAGCCATCACCGAGACGTTTGTGAGAAGCCTGCTTATTTTCGTTGGAGGAATGGCCATCATCTTCGGCGGCATCGCCGCCTTCTTGGATGTACGCCGAGCTCAGCCGGTGTGGACGCGCACCGGGACGATCGGCTGGGGGTCGATGGCGATGGCGGGTGCGGTGATGGGTGCGGCGATTACATCATTTCTTGCCGGTTCGTCGGCCAGTGGGTCGGGCGTCTCGGAGGAGCCCACCGTCACTGGGGTACTCACCGCGGAAAAGACCGCGTTCATCGAGGCAAGCCTCGAAATGGGGACAGGCGACGTCCTCGGGTTGTTCCTCGTCAATAAGGATCCGTTCCCGCATTCCTTCGACATTGACAAGCTCAAAATCCACATTCAGCTGCCGCCGGATTCGACGACGGCGGTGGCGGTCAAACCTACGGAAACCGGCACTCTGGAGTTCTTCTGTGGGGTCCCGGGCCATCGAGAGGCCGGAATGGTGGGGACGATCGCTGTCAATGCGTAGCACCGTGCAGAACCTGTGTAATTTGCCGGCTTGGGGTCTGCCGACTGAGCTAGGAGCCCTAGTTCCGAAGTCCTCACTCGCTAAATAGAGCGGTCTCGAACAGGTGAAGCTTTCGGCACCAGTCTCTCCGCTGTCCGCGGAGCCGAGACTCGACTCGAGATGCCGAGCGCTGCCAATCCGATTTGCTTACTCAAGCGCTGCCGGGACCACCTCGATCTCGCCATGCATCCCGTATGCGTAATGACGGGGGAGATGGCAGGCGAACTCGAAGCGCCCGGCCTGGTCGAAGGTGAAAGTGGTCATGGCCCGGCCGTTGGGATCGACCGAAACCTCCCCCGGGATCGATGGGTGCTGGCCCTCGGTTCCCTGGGAGTGGCGGCGATGGACCTCGGGCCCACCGGTGATGAATTCGTGGTGGATGGGATCACCGTTCACCACGAGAAAGCGGACCCTGGTTCCCTCGGCGATGACTACTCGGTCAGGAAGAAACCGGGAATGCTCGATGTCGATTTCGATCGTGACCTCGCCAGGGCCGAGGGCGACGCTGTCGTCCTCGGCCCCGGCCAACCGGTAGCCAACCGTGGTCACCAACGCCGTCACCAGCACTGCCATGAAGACCAGGGCCCGAAGGCGGGTTGGTGCTCGCTCGCTCATGAAAGCCTGCCAGTGATCAGACCGGTGCCGCGACGGCGTCGGCTCAATCCCACGGCTACAACCAAGAACCCAGCGGCAATGCCGGCCACGATCGGCCACAAGACCAATTGGCCGGAGGCGACCGAGATCACTTCGGGGGCTGAGACACCGGTGTCGACGAAGTCGGCCCTCTCGCCGGGACTCGCCGAAACCGCGAGGTCATAGTCGAGTTCGCCCGCTGGGGCATCGACGCTGAGATAGCTGAG
>DATEEG010000457.1:0-3875 GCA_035281305.1 Acidimicrobiia bacterium
GACCAGAGTCCCATCTGGACCGGTGGTCGTCTCCTCGCATCCTTGGTTGCGGACCATCCACCCATAGGCCCGATCATGCGCCCACTCCTCCATCTCGGCGATGACGACGTCGGGGGCGAGCAGCTCCTTCGCCGCGTCGAAGTCGTGCGCGGCCTTCGCCTCGAGCCACCCGGCGGCCGCCTCCTGGGGCGAGGCAAGCTCCAGCCCCTCTTGGCTGTTGAGCATTATCCCTACGGCTACGACTGCGATCACCGCGGTGGCAAGCGCAGCCGCCAGACCCGGTCTGGGGCTCCGTCGCTCCTTCTTCGGATGGACTTCCTCTACTTCGATCATGACTCCACTCCTCTCGGACAAGTCGGTGAGGCTGTCCATGTCCAAAGGCTCGATGGGGTCGAGGAGATCCAGGGATGGAACCGGGTTCGCCTTGGCGAACAGGGCCGCAATCTGATCATCGTATGTCATGGTTCACCTCCTTCCCGAGCAGCGGGGGGTCGACGATCGTTGGTGATCTTCTGGTACTCGTTGGCAAGGTTGCGGCGGGCCCGATAGGCGCGTTGTTTGACCGCATCGGAGTCGATCCCCAACACCACGGCCACGTCGGCGTGTGAAAGCTCCTCCCATAGGGTCAAACGCAACACTTCCTGATCGATCGGTCGTAGTCGTGCGGACGCTTTCAGCACCATTCGATATTCCTCGTCTCTGATCACGAGAACATCCGGGGGGTCCACTCCCGCATCGGCCAGGCCGCCGAGCCGATCCCTGAGTCTCTGGCCGCGTGCCCTGCTTCGCCATTGGTGGGAAAGGACGCGGAATGCAACCGCATACAGCCATAGGAGCGTGGCTTCGCCGCTGGGGATCTGTTCGATTTTCTTCCAGGCGACCAGAAACGTATCGGCGACAGCATCGGCCGCGTGCGACCTCGATGTCCGTCGGAGACAGTAGGCGTGGAGCTGCTTGCCGTAGGCACGGTAGAGCTCGGCGAACTTCGCCTCTTCGTCGGACATCGCCGGTTCGCCTCTGATCACGGCCCTCATCACCCTTCTAATGCCCCGCTGGCCGGAGAGGTCACCGAGTTTCTTTCTGGGTGACCAATCTCAACGTCCGGGCACCAACACATCGAGAGCAACCGGGGGGTTGCCGGGTTGGCCTCACGGTGCGTGACGTGGGGCCAACCAGATTTCGGTGACGCCGTCAACCTCCGAATGATGACCATTCCAAAATGAGACAGGGCCATCGCGACGTCGGGTTGCGCATGTGGAATGGTCGTGTGGGCCCGGCAGGATTTGAACCTGCAACCGACGGATTATGAGTCCGCTGCTCTGACCGGGTTGAGCTACGGGCCCGCGATCCCGAAATGGTACAAGGGCTCCCAACGCAGCCGGCAAGCTCTCGTCGATACCGTCAGCGCCTCGAGGTGCTCATTCTCGATTCGTTCACGCATCGATGACAGCGTCTCAACCACCCGGGAAGGGCGCTTGGGGGTTGTGACCCTATCAGTAGCGCTCTTCGGTCATCCGGTCGTCCGGCGGGTATCCAGCCCTGGCCTCGCCAGCAGCGCCGGAAGATGACATCTCGGCCTCGGCGGACCCGAGCCAGCGCTCGACGCGGCTGCGCATCGGGGCGATCCCTCCCCCACCGATGGCCACTATGGCCGAGCCGGCGACCACGGCCAGGATGGCGTAGAAGAGGCCCGTGACGATTGCCGGGGCGATCTGGAGCTGATCGAGCGCGGCGAATACCCCGATGATCAGCACGGCTACGTAAGCACCTGTTGCCAGCACGTTGCCGTACTGGACGCCTCCGGTCGCCCCACGGACGATCTCGCGCAGAGCAGATGCCAGGTATGAGGCCACGACCAGGATGAGGATCGCCACGAAGATGTTGGGCAAATACGAGACGATTCCCTCGATCAGGTCGGACACCGGATTGGGCCCGAAAACGCCAAAGGCGAGTTGGAGCACGATCAGGATCAGGGAGTAGAAGACCACCTTCGAGAGAAGATCGCTCGCATCGTACGGGGTCTCACCCAAGGCCCTCTTCACCCCGCCCCGTTCCACCCAGCGGTCGAACCCAATCTTCTCGAGGACCGTCTCGAGGAGTCTCGCCAGTGCCCTGGCAACGATCCAGCCCACGATCAATATCAGCAGGAAAAGGGCGATCTTCGGAGTCAGCTCCACGACGCGAGCCCACGCATTGCCGAGGGTGTCGCCGATGTCCACCTGAGCGACCAATGGGAACACGATCTCCTCCTTGAGATGCTGGAGCCGCATATACCCAGCGCTGCCCGCAACAAACCGACGCAGCGAGCGTCGAAGGAGTAGCGTGCCCGCCGCATGTCGGAGGGTGCGCTCAACGGATTCCAGGACGCTCTGACGCGCGCCCTCGAAGGGGAGACCGTGCTGGTCTTGGTCGACTCACCGGTGGGCTCAGCAGAGTCCCTTGTCGGCCTGATTCCGGAGTCCCTGCCGATACGAGGCAGAGTCGCCTGCGCCCCCGTTTGCTCGGCTTTGGTCGGGGGTGTGGCCGAGGACCTCGGCTTGGACCAGTTCAACGGAGGAGCGCTCGTCGTGGAGGACGCTCAGTGGGCGGATCCCACCTCGTTGGGGCGTTTGCAGCGCATGGTCAAGGACGGGATCAGCCCACTCCTCCTCGTCGTGGCACACCGCACCCTCAGGGAAGAGGACGCCTGGTGGCTCGGGCAGCTGGCCGACACCGCTCGTAGAAACGGCCATCTCAGCGAGGTGACCCTGCCCGCCCCTGACTCGCAGATCGACACCTCGGGTCTCGATGCGAAGGCTTTGGAGCTTGCCATCGCATCGCGTCTCGTCACCGGCACCCTTTCGGTTTCCCTCGCAGCCGATTTCCTGGACATGAGCGAAGAACAGGTCCTCTCGGTCGGGGATGACCTCGTGGCACGAGGTCTGCTCCGTCAAGCGCGAGGGGGATACCTGCCCTCCCCCGATCTCCCCGCCGACTTCGCCGGGGAAGCCCGGATCGGATTCGTGGCAGGTCGGCTCGCCGAGGCCCTCCGACGGAGCGGTGGGCCCCCGTCGATGGTGGGGGCCCTGCTCGCCGCTGGAGGTCGGCCCGCCGACGCATTCCCGGTCCTGGCCGGGGCGGCGGCCGAGGCCGAGGAGCGCCACGCCACGGGCGAGGCATACCACCTGGCCACCGCGGCCCTGACCGAGGCTCAAGAGGCCGGCATCGTCGATCGGCATCAGCTGGGCCGCTTGCACCTGACGGCAGGGAAGTTCCTCCGCGCCGCAGGACGGACCAGCTGGGCCGCCGACCACCTCGAGCGCGCCTCGGCCTCCCTGGAGGGTTCCGAGAAGGTCGATGCCCTTCGGTTCGCCGCTGCGGTGGCCGACGACGCGCAACACCCACAGGACGCGGAACGAATCGCCGCCATGGCGGAACAGGAGGCGGCGAGTAGCGGTGATGTCTCCGAATGGGGATCGATACTGATCTTCCGGGCGCGCGCGCTGAACCGGATCGGGTTCGCCGCCGAGGCGGACGCCGCGCTCGTCAAGGGTGATGGACTGCTCCAGGCCGGAGGCTCCTCGGAGCAGCGCTTCCAGGCCCTGCAGAGCCGGGCGTGGATCCATTTCGATCGTGGCGAGGCGGCGCTAGCCGAGGCTGCATTCACCCGGCTGCGCGACGAGTCGGAGCGACAGGAAGACGACGTCTCTCTGGCGGACAAAGAGGCATGGCGGGCACGCTCCCTCTTCCCCGCCGGGCGCCCGGACGAGGCTCTTCGGGCGGTCGAAGTCGTCAACCGGGTCTCCGCCTTGGAGGACATAGAGGCTCCACTCTTCCTCGCCCAACTTGCACTCACCGAGGGTGGGCTCGCCTACGGGCGGTATCAAGAGGCCCTC
>DATEEG010000458.1:0-2350 GCA_035281305.1 Acidimicrobiia bacterium
TCGACCCTCGAGCGTGCCTCGGCCGAAACCGCCACGCATAGGGCGTCGCTCGTCATCGCCTTCGCCGCCGCGGGGATGGACCAGGCGGACCTCGCCACCAAGGCCGCCGCCGAGTCAATGCGGGCGGTCGAGCGGATCGTCGGGTTGCTCGGCGCACTAGAGGTTCCCCGCGAGGCTCTGGTCGCCTCGGCCGAGAACTTGTTGTCGAGCACCATCGAAGTGGGTGACCAACTGCAAGCCGGTCGAGCCGAACTCGCCCGGGACCTGGTGGAAGACGCCACCCTGCCAGAGGTCGAAGCTTTGGCTCAGGCTTTGGCCGCCGAGGCGGGGATCATGTCGAGCCGAATCGCGGGGGAGCGGTCCGAAGCAGGAAGCCTGGCGCGCACCGCATCATTCGTCGTCGCCCTCGTGGTACCGGCCATGACCGTTGTCGGTTTTCGTCGAGTCACTAAGCGTCGTATCGAGAGAGAGCGGCTCGAAGCGGAGCTGTCTCGTCAGCGGGAACTGAGTCAGGCCAAAGACCACCTCATCGCCGGCCTCTCACATCAATTGCGGACTCCGATCACGGGGATCTACGGATTCGCCGACGTCTTATTGACGTACCCGGATCCGGAGCTTCTCGAGGAAGGCCTGGCGACGATCCTCGAGGAATCCGGCAATCTGCGACGCATGGTGGACGACATCCTGGTCACAGCCAGGATCGACGCCGAGAACCTGGGCTACAACCCGGTCGGTACAGCTGTCACCGCGATCGTTGACCACACCCTGAGCCACTTCGTCCGCCTCGGCGCCTCCATCAAAGTCGACTGCGAGCCCTGTTTGATCAACGTCGACGCCTCCCGGCTCGAACATGCCCTGCGGAACCTCGTCGCCAATGCCATCGGACACGGGGCCGAACCCATCCACGTCGTAGGCCGCGTCGCCGGCGACGCCTATCGACTGGCCGTCTGCGACGCCGGGCCCGGTCTCGGTTCTGAGTCGGAGGCGGATCCGTTCAGGGCCTTTGCCAACGATCCGGACTCGGTCACGATCCGGGGAAGCCTTGGCCTCGGACTCTCTGTGGCCAGGACTTTGATCGAAGCGATGGCGGGGACGATCGAACACACCAGGGTGGACGGAACCACCGTGTTTGCCATGACCCTGCCGAAGGCAGTTGATCCCGGCGGGTGAGGGTCGCTCCGCAGGTCCTTTGACGCCATGGCTTGGCCGGCGGCGTTCACGCGCCAAACACTGTCCGGGCCGGCCGAGAGCGTCTATCCAGGCGGACCGGGCAATCGTGGCCGCTCGGTACCATCCAGGCCGAATGACGACCGTCGCTTCCGTGCTCGCCGGGTTGTATGCGCGGGCGCCGGGCGACAGGGCGGCCGGATGGGACGCTCACGGTCTCCAGATCGGCGATCCCGGCGCCGAGGCCACACGAATCGCCGTCTGTCACGAGGTCACCGACGCGGTCGTCGCAGAGACGCTGGCCGGCGCCGTCGATCTGCTGATCTCGTATCACCCTCTTCTCTTCAAACCAACAACCCGCCTGGTGGCCGGACCCGGTCCGATCGGGCGGGCGTACCGGCTGGCCCGGGCCGGCGTAGGCGTGGGGATCGTTCACACCGCCTGGGACGCAGCCGCCGGTGGGACCGCCGACGCCCTCGCCGCGGCTCTCGGCCTGAGCGGGGTCGTGCGGTTCGGGCCGGTCGACCCTTCCCCAACGACCAAACTCGTCACCTTCGTCCCTCCCGCAGCCGTCGAAGCCGTTACGCGGGCGCTCACGGAGGCAGGCGCCGGGCGAATCGGCAACTACAGCGGTTGTTCCTTTCGATCCGAAGGAACCGGCACCTTCCTTCCGGGACCCGGGGCCGAGCCGGCGATTGGACGAATCGGAGCGGTCAGCCAGGAGCCCGAAGTTCGGCTCGAGATCCTCTTGCCGACGACACTCGAGGCCAGGGTCGTTGCCGCACTCCACGGATCGCATCCATACGAAGAACCTCCGTTTGACCTTCACGAGGTCCGGTCCAATCTGGGTTTGATCGGTCGGGTGGGCAACCTCGACCCTCCGCAGTCCCTGGGCGATTTCACCGACCGGGTGGCGACGACCCTCGCCTCCCCGCCGCGCTGCTCGGGAGATCGGAACCGGGCGATCGCCCGGGTGGCCGTGCTGGCGGGTGCGGGCGGCTCGTTCGTCGAGGCGGCGGCCGCCACCGGAGCCGACACCTTCCTAACAGGGGATCTCAGCCACCATCAGACCCGGGCAGCTCTCGACCTCGGTATGAGTACGATCGACCCTGGCCACGCCGCCACCGAGCGTCCGGGGGTGATCGAGCTGATGTCAGTGGCCCGCACGATCACGCCTGATGTG
>DATEEG010000459.1:0-9752 GCA_035281305.1 Acidimicrobiia bacterium
TTGACCCTCTCCTGCTGGCCGATGGCGTTCGATACCTCGGTGTTGATGAGGTGGCTTCGTCGGCGAGCGCCCGTCCTTCCCGCGAAGTCGAGGAGAAGATCTCCCGGGGAGCGTCTGCGGTCTGGCGCCGGCTGTCGGTTCCGGATCGCGTCGGTGCAGTGATCGCGGCGATGATGGAACAGGCCGACACCGCGGTCTCAGAAGAGGTGCAACGTTTCGCCAGGCGCCTGGCGGTCTCCGATGATCCCGAACGGGTGTTGAGGCAGTTGGCCCACTCCGTCGCCCGCCGGGTCCTGCATCGCCCGATCTCATATGTCAGCTCGAGTGATCGCGGAATCGACGTCGCCGAGACGCTGGCAGAGGCGTTCGGGGTCGCCCGGCCCGCCCCGAGCCAGGACGAGCTGTCCTTCGACGATTGGGGCCCGAGATGAATCAAGTGCGGATCGCCACCCGCCGCTCGGCCCTGGCCCTCGCCCAGGCCCGCCGGGTTGCGGACCTGTTGGTTGCCAGAGATGCGAGCCTGTCGGTCCGTTATGTAGAGATCTCAACGGTGGGAGACCGCGATCAGGTTTCTCCGGTCGCCGAGCTGACCGAGATCGGCGCGTTTGTCCGCTCAGTCCAGCAGGCAGTGCTCGATGAGACCGCCGACCTCGCAGTCCACTCCCTCAAAGACCTTCCGGTTGCAGGACCCCTCGGGCTGGATCTGGCCGCAGTCCCGGAACGAGCTTCGGCGTTTGATGTGCTGGTGGGGTCAACTCTCGCCGGGCTCCCCCCGGGCAGTTCGGTGGGCACCGGGAGCCCTCGGCGAGCGGAGCAGCTCCTCGACTTGAGGCCCGACCTCCGAACCATCGAGCTGCGGGGGAATGTCGACACCCGGCTCGACAAGGTTGCGAGCGGTGAGGTCGACGGTGCCGTGTTGGCCGAGGCAGGGCTCGACCGGCTGGGCCGGACAGGCGTCATTGCTGAACGCCTGGACCCCGCGCAGATGGTGCCCGCCCCGGGCCAGGGGGCACTGGCAGTGGAGGCCCGGACCGGCAGCAGGTTCGCCGCGTTGGCGGCCCTGATCGACGACCTCGAGGTCCGGGTCCTGGTCACCACCGAACGCATGCTGCTGGCCGAAACCGGTGCCGGTTGTCGCTCGGCCCTCGGGGCCCACGCCACCCGGGACGGCGATCAGATCAGATTGGATGCTTTCGTTGCCGATGGCGATGGCCGCCGCCGCAGCGTGAACGTGGGTGCCACGCCCGAGTCGGTGGTGGCGGCGGCTCGAAGGGACCTCGGGATATGACGCGGGTCGCAATCACCACCGACCGTTTCGACTCGGCCAGCCGTCCGTTCCGTCGGTACGGTTTGGAGCCGGTGCCGCTTCCTTGCATTCGGATCGAGCCGGCGGCCGCCGAGGTCCTGGCTGAGGCTCGGAAAGCGGCGGCGGCGTGTGACCTTGTCTTGATCACCTCGGTGCGAACCGTCGACCTGCTCTGGCCCCGGGGTCCGATGCCGTCTTCGCCCGTGGCCGCGGTGGGTGAGCGGACCGCTGCTGCCGTCGAGGCCCGAGGCGGAAGGCTGGCGCTGGCGGGGCGGGCCGGTCTGTCCGACCTGGTGGATCAGTTAGCCGGCACGCTCGAGGCGGCCTCCGTTGTGTTGCTACGCGCCGGTGGTCCATCTACGTCTCCGGACAACTCGACGTATTTGGGCACTGCCATGGCGGCTCTGCGAGGGAGGGCAGGGCACCTCGACGAGTTCGAGATATACCGAACCAGACCCTTGCCGCCCGGGACCGACGCCGTAACCGCGGCAGCTTTTGCGTCGCCGTCGGCCGTAACCGGCTGGCACCTCTCCCGGTCGTTCGATGCCCTGGTCGTCGGGGTGATCGGTTCGACGACCCGGCTCGCCGCCGCCGCCTACCGACCTCCTGATGTGGTCGCTCCCCGACCATCCCATGATGCCCTGGCCCGGGCTATGGCGTCGTACCTGGAGCTGTCACCTTGAGCGGTTTCCCCACCGCACGTCCGCGCCGGCTGCGCATGAAGGACGCCCTGCGCAGGGTTGTCGCCGAGACCCGGCTTCATCCCGCCCAGTTCGTGCTTCCCGTCTTTGTGGTTCATGGCGAGGGGATCAGGAACCCTATTGCGTCGATGCCCGGTCACGCCCAGCTCTCCGTTGATCAGGTTGCCCTCGTCGCCAAAGAAGCGGAGGCGGCAGGGATCGGAGGCATGATGTTCTTTGGGATCCCCGAGCACAAAGACGAGATCGGATCGTCCTCGTGGGATCCGGCGGGCCCGGTGCCGAGGGCCATCGAAGCAGTGGCCGGTGCCGCCCCCGATCTCGTTCGCTGGGCCGACGTTTGTCTCTGCGAATACACCAGCCACGGCCATTGCGGACCTCTCCGGGGCGAGGTCGTCGACAACGATTCGGCTCTGCCTCTGCTGGCGCAAGCCGCTGTTGCCTATACCAACGCCGGGGCCCAGGTCGTGGCACCGTCGGACATGATGGACGGGCGGGTCGGGTTCATCAGGTCGGCCCTCGATGAGCGGGGGCACCATGACACGGTCATTTGCTCCTATGCCGTCAAATACGCCTCCGGGTACTACGGACCTTTTCGGGAAGCAGCCGGATCGGCCCCGGCCTTCGGTGACCGCCGATCTCACCAGATGGATCCCCGCAACGTTCGCGAGGCCATCCGCGAGGCGCAGCTCGACGTGGCCGAAGGTGCCGACCTGGTGATGGTGAAACCCGCCGGGCCTTACCTCGACGTGGTCAGGGTGGTTGCTGACCACGTCGAGGTACCCGTGGTCGCCTATCAGGTGTCGGGGGAGTTCGCCATGATCGAAGCCGCGGCCGCCAACGGCTGGATCGAGCGAGACCGGGTCATCCTCGAGTCCCTCATCGGCATCGTTCGGGCCGGGGCCGGCATCGTCCTCACCTACTTTGCGCTCGACGCCGCCCGCCTTCTGAAGGAGGTCCAATGACGGCCGTCCCTTCGAAGCAGGCAGCCATGGATATGAGCGCCTGGCACAACCGCTCCATCAGGGTGATGCCGGGCGGGGTCAACTCTCCGGTGCGGGCGTTTCGGGCCGTCGGCGGAGCCCCCCCCTTCGTTCAGGCCGGGCACGGAGCCCGCTTGCGAACCCTGGAGGGGGCCGACCTCGTCGACCTGATTGCTTCATGGGGGGCGTTGATCCTGGGCCATGCCCATCCCGAGGTGATGAGCGCACTGCATCAAGTCATTGGCTCGGGCACCACCTTCGGAGTCTCGTCCGTCGCCGAAGTCGAGTTGGCCGAACTCATCTGCGAACTGGTTCCCTCCGTCGAGATGGTGCGTTTGGTCAATTCGGGCACAGAGGCCACCGCTTCCACCCTCCGGCTTGCCAGGGCGGCGACCGGTCGACCGGCGGTCATCAAGTTCGAAGGCTGCTACCACGGCCACGCCGACCCCTTTCTGGTCAAAGCCGGTTCGGGGTTGGCCACATTTGGAGAGCCCTCGAGTCCCGGCGTTCCCCCGGGAACCTCGGCCGACACAAGAGTCGCTCGTTACAACGACCTCGACTCTGTCTCCGACCTTCTCGCCGACGGGCGGGTTGGAGCTGTCATCGTTGAACCGGTGGCCGGCAACATGGGACTGGTCCTTCCCGTTCCCGGGTTTTTGGAGGGTCTCCGCGGGCTCTGCGACGCCCACGGATCTCTCCTCATCTTCGATGAGGTGATGACCGGTTTCCGGGTGGCGCTGGGCGGCGCCCAGGAGCGTTACGGGGTGAGCCCCGACCTGACCGCCCTTGGCAAGGTCGTCGCCGGAGGCACGCCGGCCGCTGCATACGGAGGCAGGGCCGACCTGATGAGGCTGATGGCTCCGGAGGGCCCGGTCTACCAGGCGGGAACGCTGGCCGGCAACCCGATCGTGACCGCGGCGGGGCTGGCCACTCTCCGCTATCTGGCCTCCCATCCCGATCTGTACCAGCGCTTCGAGGACGCCGGCGAGAGAGCGTCAGCGCGACTGCGGGAGACTCTCACCAGGGTCGGGCTGTCAGGCGTGGTCAATCATGTCGGCGGGATGTTGGGGATCTTCATCGGGATCGAGCGCGCCCGGAACTGGTCGGACGTTGCTTTGATCGACCACGACTTCTTCACGCGCTTCTTTCATGCGGCCCTGAGGCGAGGCGTTCTGATTCCCCCTTCCCCGTTCGAGACGTGGTTTCTGATGGAAGCGCACCTGGATGGGACTCTCGATCTCGCGGTCGAGGCGCTGGCGGGGGCCATCGAGGAATCGGTTCCATGAGGTTGCTCCAGGCCCTCAGACGCGAGCCTCTGGATCGGCCTCCGATCTGGTTCATGCGACAAGCCGGCCGCTATTTGCCCGAGTATCGAGAGTTGCGGTCGCGATACTCCTTCGACGAAGCGATGCGCACTCCCCGAATTGCGGCGGAGATAACACTGCAGCCTCTGCGCCGCTTCGACCTCGATGCCGCCATCGTGTTCGCCGACATCATGACCCCGCTACCGGCAATGGGAGTAGCAGTCGAGTTTGCTCCCGGTCCGCGGCTGGCCCCGTTGAGGCTCGAAATGGTCGCCCGCCTTGGTGAGCTGGATCCGAGCCGGGTCGAATTTGTAGGAGAGGCCATCACCTCCGTCCGGGCTTCCCTCGACCCGCGGGTGACGATGATCGGCTTTTGCGGAGGCCCCGCCACCATCCTCGCCTATCTCCTGGAAGGCGGCGGGTCTCAGTACCACCCGGCATTTCGCCAGGCGATGGAGAACGAAGATCCCTCGGAAGCGCTGGCGGTTCTGGCCAGGGCCATGCGGATCTACTTGAAAGGGCAGATAGCTGCGGGAGCGGAGGTTGTGCAGATGTTCGATTCATGGGCCGGTTTGCTTTCCCTCGAGAAGTTTCGAGAATGGGCAGCCCCGGCGGCGCGACAAGCTCTCGACGACCTCGGCGTGCCGACCATCTATTTCGCCCCCGGAGCGGCCCATCTTCTCGAATCGTTTCAGGAGGTGGGTGCCACGGCCTATGGCGTTGATTGGCGCCTCTCGCTCGATCGGGCGTGGCAATTGATCGGTAATGAGTTTCCCCTCCAGGGCAATCTCGACCCCTCGATTCTCCTGGCCGACCCCGAGACGGTGCGGGGGGCGACCATCCGTGTGCTGGAGCAGGCGGGTTCGCGTCCGGGCCACATCTTCAATCTCGGCCACGGAATCCGGCCGGGCACTCCTGTGACGAACGTCGAGACGATGGTGAAGGCGGTGACCGGCTGGCCGCTCGCCGCGTTCAGCTCGACCAGAGAGGCTGGTCGACCCACGTGACAGCCGGCCCCGCAAACGTACCCGAGACTCTGGACGGCTGGTTTGCCCTCCATGATTTTCGCCGGTTCGACCGGTCCGCATGGAGCCGGCTTTCGAGAGCTCAGAGAGAAAGCATCCTGAGCGAGGCCTCGGACCTCCTTGGTTCCTTCGAAAAGGTGGACCACGCCCCTGCCGGCCAGAGCGTCACCTACAGCGTCGTTGGGCACAAATCCGACATCTTGATGCTTCACCTCCGACCCGATCTCGGTCAGCTCCATGAGTTGGAGCAGGCATTCGACCGAACCACCCTCGGCTCGCTTTCGACGCGTGCGTACTCGTATCTGTCTGTCACGGAAGTCAGTCGTCACGGATTGCCAGAAGGAGCTGCCGAGAACATCGAACCGAGCCCCTACGTGCAGGCCCGCCTCTACCCGGAGATACCCGCTGCCAGCGAATATGTCTGCTTCTACCCGATGAGCAAGAAACGGGCGGGAAGCGACAACTGGTACGTCCTGTCCGGCTCCGAACGGGCCGAGCTGATGCGGGCCCACGGCCGGACCGGGCGGCGTTATGCCGGACGGGTGTCACAGATCGTCACCGGCTCGATGGGACTCGACGATTGGGAGTGGGGGGTGACGCTTTTCTCCGACGATCCGCTCGAGTTCAAGAAGATCGTCTATGAGATGCGCTTTGACGAAGTGAGTGCCCGCTTTGCCGAGTTCGGTCCCTTCTTCGTAGGGCGCCGGCTCCTGCCAGGCGAACTGGGCGGGTGGCTCGGTGGATAGGCAACGACGGCTGTCGGTTCTCATGGTCGGCTTCGGCGGCCCCGAGACTCTCGATCAGGTTCCGGCCTTCGTGGAAAGTGTGCTGGCGCGCACACCCCCCGATCATGTCATGACTTCGGTCATCGACCGATATCGGCAGATAGGTGGCGGGTCTCCGCTGCCGGGGACCACCCGGGGACAAGCGGCGTTGGTCCGCGACGGTTTGCGGGGGAGGGGAGTCGCTGCCGATGTATTTGTGGGGATGCTTCACGCCAGCCCCACGATCGACGAGGCTGCCGCCGCCATCGTGGCAGCCGGGGTCGAGGACCTCACCGTCATCAGCCTGGCTCCTTTTCGATGTGAGGTGTCGACCGACGCCTACGAGATGGCCGTGCTCAAAGCCCTCGACACGAGGGGCCCCCACCTCCACTTCGTCGCCGACTGGAACCTGGCACCGGGGTACGTGGGGGCGCTGGCCGACATGCTGGCAAGCGCTCTAGGCGAGGCGCCAGCCGATACACCGGTGATCTTCGCCGCCCACAGCCTTCCGATCAGGATGATCGAGCGGGGTGATCCCTATGCCGAGCAGCTAATGGCGACGGCGGAGGCGGTCGCGGCCGCGGTCGGACTGCAGGACTGGCAGCTTGCGTATCAGAGCGTAAGTGCTGCCGCCCGCGAGCCCTGGCTCGGACCATCCGTGGAAGCGTCGATGGAAGCCCTCGCTGACCGAGGAGCATCGTCTGTTCTGGTCGATCCGATCGGCTTCATCGCCGACCACGTCGAGACCCTTTACGACAACGACATCGAGCATCGATCGCACGCCGAAAAGCTAGGCCTCGATTTCCATCGTTGTCGCTGCCTGAATCAACATCCCGGGCTCATCGACACGTTTGTCGATCTATTGATCGACCCCCGCTGATGGGGAATGAGCGCCTGCCGACGGTGGCGGTCATCGGAGGAGGCATCTCCGGGCTGACGGCAGCCCACCGCCTCGTGACCGCTGCAGCGGCCCGACGTCTCAATGTGACACTGATCGAAAGGGCTCCCCGGCTCGGCGGCAAAGTCGTTACCGAGCACACCGGTGGGTTTCTCATCGAGGGTGGTCCTGACAGCTTTGTCACGGTCAAGGGATCGGTGCTGCAACTCGCAGGTGAACTGGGAATCAGCGATCGGGTCATCTCGAGCCGACCGGAGCACCGGGGAGCATATGTGTGGTCACGAGGGAGGCTGCATCCGATTCCTGATGGGTTGCTCCTGATGGCGCCCTCCCGGTTGGTGCCGATCTTGCGTTCATCGGTTCTGTCCTGGCGGGGGAAGCTGCGAGTACTCGGCGACCTGTTCATTCCGCGCGGACAGAACGAAGACGAGAGTCTCGAAACATTCGTCGTACGGCGGCTGGGGCGGGAGATGCTGGAACGGATAGCCGAGCCGCTGGTCGCCGGGATCCACGCCGCCGAGCCGGCCACGATGAGCCTGGCCGCGAGCTTCCCGCGGTTTCTCGATATGGAGCGGCACCACCGAAGCTTGATCCTGGCTGCCCGAGCCCGGGCCGGCGGTTCCGGCCCGGCGACCGAAGGCGGTTTCAGTTATTTCGCCAGTTTCAGAGACGGGATGGGGCAGTTGTCCGACGCCCTGACCCAAGCCCTTGTTGGCATTGACATCAAGACCGGTTGCGGCGTGACGAGGTTGAACAGGACAAATTCGGGCCGGGGTTTTCAACTGACCCTGGACGACGGCTCTCAGGTTCAGGCTCGTGGGGTGATCCTGGCTACACCCGCTCGTGAGACGGCGGCATTGCTGTCCGGGCTGGTCCCGGCGGCTTCCGCACTGGTGGCCGAAGTCAAACAGGTCGCAACGGCCACGGTCACCCTGGTTTACCGGGCCTCAGACGTCCCCGATCTGACCGGCTCCGGTTTCGTCGTGCCAGCCGTCGAACGACGCCGGATCATGGGAGCCTCTTACCTGTCGCGCAAGTGGGTGGGTAGGGTCCCCGATCCCAACCTCGAGATGGTCAGAGTCTTCATTGGCGGGTTGCAGGGCCAGGAATTGGCGCTGAGCAGTGAGGCCAGCTTGATTGCCGTGGCACGCGAAGAGCTGGCCGCCATTTTGGGTTTGACCGCCGATCCGGTTCACGCCACAACCCGACAGTGGGACGGGGGACTCCACCAATACGCCCTCGGTCATCTCGAACGACTGCGCCGTATCGAAACGGCCCTTGCCAGGTATCCGGCCCTAAGGGTGGCGGGAGCCGGTTTCTACGGGATCGGCCTCAATGAGTGTGTCAACTCCGGTCGAACCGCCGCGGACGCCGTGTTGCTCGGTCTCAGTGACCCGGGTTCGCCCCCGGCGCGGGTTCTGCTCGACTCGAGGGGCGCCCATTAGCGTCGTCGACAACCCTCAGCAAACGAGGCCGCCTGCCGATCGGTTCGTCCGCAGATTGTTGCGGGTTGGCGATGCCGTCGACAAGACCGCCGTCTTCGGTGCGCGGCGTTCCACCACCACGGCGATCGTCATATCGGGAATTCGCTGCACGATCACATATCTTGTCATCCCGATCCTGGCGCCGTTCGTGAGCCTCCTCGAGGCCCTGGAGGCCCCGGTCAGCATCATTCTCTCTTCCTTCGCAATCGTGACGGGGATCCGCGGGGTTCGGCGGTTCTGGATCGCCGACCACCGGTCGCGCTGGTGGTACACCGCCTTCATCGGCGTCGTAGTTGTAATGCTCCTGGTGGCCATCGCCCTCGACTTGTCCGGTCTGTTCCTTCTTTAAGGACGGGGAATCGTCGGGTGTCCTGGCCGGTGACACCGGCAGGATCTGTTCGAAACGACCCTCATCTGACAGCGCGGAGCCACCGACGATCCTTGATCAGCAGGGCAGTGAAAGCGAGCAGCATCGAAAGGGGAGCAATGAGGCCGGAACCCGCTGTTATCAAGGCCCGGGCCAGCACTTCGAGAAGACGGATTGGCAACGCCAGGACGTTGACCAGCTCACTGGCGCCGTTGCGAAGCCAGCCGGTCAAGCCGCTCAGCCAATTGGCTTCAACCCGATTCTCCGAATCCGGCGGGCTGACATTCAGGTCTGAGAGACGGGTGACGCTGCTACCGACCAGCGTCGTCTGCAATGCCAGGGCAGTCTCGAGGCCTGCCAGCGGCGCCCTCGATCGGATGGCGATCAACCCCTCGCCGCTCGTGGCCGTGGTGTCAGCGACAAGCACGCCACCGGGGTATCCCGAGGACGAAGTGGCCACGGTCTCCGATTCCCTGGCGGCTTCCACCTGATCGGACTCGATGACGCTAATGGTTGTGGTGGTAATCGTTCTCACCGGTGCGGTCTCGGCCACCGGAGCACCCGCAACATCGGGCACAGGGGTCGTGGTGTCATCGACGGCGGGTGGGACAGCAGTGGTCGCAGTCGGGGTGAGCACCTCATTCACGACCGGGTCGACCAGATCGCCCCCAACGGGTTCGACGAGGTCCTCGACGATGGGGTCAACCACATCCGCGGCGACCGGCTCCACGATGTCGCCGACGACGGGAATGTCTTCCTCGGGATCGAGGAGATCGTCAAGGAGGTCTCCCAGACCAGCCTGGGCCGGGAGAGCCACCATCAGCAGCGATACCAGGCCCGTCAGGAGAAATGCCCACCGCCAGCCTCCCAGCTCGCCAGGTGCCTGTTTCATCGAATTGGTATCGGACCGGGCCACAGTTTTC
>DATEEG010000460.1:0-5156 GCA_035281305.1 Acidimicrobiia bacterium
CCGCCATCACCAGGTAGCCGGCCCCGGCGAGAGCAAAGGTCAGAGCTAGAGCCTTGCGGCCGCCCAACCGATCGGTGAGCACCCCGACGACCGGCGAGCAGGCTCCTCCTACCACCATTGATAAACCGATCAGAAGGCCGAGCTCCCCTCTGCTGATTCGGAATTCCCCGATGAACTCCGTCCCGAGCAAGCCCAGCATCGGGCCGAACGAAGTGGCTGAGGCCATCGCCGCCACCAGCGTGATGGCGAAGCCGACGCGGCGTGGGGCGGGCGCCTCTGCCGTCAAGGGAACCGGATGGCCTCGACCAGGGCCGCCGGGTCCTGGAGTTGAGGGGCGTGCGCCAGGCCCGGCAAGAGCCGGAAAGTCGCCGACGGCATCCGTCGCGCCAGGTCTTCGCCCATCGCCGGGGGAGTGGCCTGGTCCTCAGATCCGACCACGATCAAAGTCGGGTTTTGCACCGTGGCAGCCTCCGCCGAGTAGTCGACCGACTGCAACGCCCTGGCAGCGATGATGAAGGATTCGGGATCGGTCTTGAGGAGGACCTGGCGCCTCGCTTCTGCTTCGCCAGGATGGTCGGCGAGGTAGGCGCCGGTGAAGATCCGTCCGAGGGCGATGTCGACGATCGAGGCCATTCCTTCCCCGGCAACCTTGCTGCTCATCGTCTCGAACACCCTGGCGGCTTCGGGCGAGAAACCCGTTCCACACCCGATCAGGACCATTCGGTCGAAGAGATCGCCATGTCGGACCGCCGTTCCCAAAGCCACGAACCCCCCGAATCCGTTTCCAAGGAGGGTCGTCGTATCCGGGTCGAAGCCTTCGGCCTCCAGCAGCGCTCCGATCGAATCCGCGAAAGCGTCGATATTGGCTTCACACCGGGTCGAGCCGTCAAAACCCGGGAGCCCGACCTTGGTTATCCGCCATCGCTCCGAAAGGAGCGGAATGATCGGGTCGAAGGCGTCCTTGTCGGTCAGCAGAGAGTGAAGCAAGATCAGATCGGGCCCCTCGCCGATCGACTCGACTGACAGGTTCCCGCGGCTCGTGGAAACGAGTCTTCTCATTTGGTCATCCCCGGCTTCCTTCTGTGGACTGGAGCGGCGGCTGTATGGTGCCGTCGGCATCGATTCAATCTGATGCATCAGACACAATATGGCAATTCGGGAGGAGCCAAATGGGGTACGCGGAGATCGTCTACGAGCGAAGAAATGATGCCGCCTGGATCGCGATCAACCGCCCCGAAGTCCGCAATGCGTTCCGGGAACAGACTCTCGACGAGCTGGCGCATGCCCTGGAGTCCACCCGGGAGGATCCGACGATCGTGGCGGCGGTGGTGCACGGGGTCGGGGGCCACTTCTCGGCTGGTGGTGACTTCCACGCGATGATGAAACTGAACAAGGCCAACTCGGCGATGTGGAACGACCGCATGCTGAAGGTAGCGATGACTTGTCGCAATCTTCCGATCCCGGTCATCGCCATGGTTGAAGGCGCTTGTGTCGGCGGGGGCCACGAATTGATGTTGTGGTGCGACCTCGTGGTCACCGCCGAGGATGCAATTTTCGGACAGACCGGGGCGCGGGTCGGCGCCTGCCCGACGGTCGGGGCTACCCAGTATCTCTCCAAACTCATCGGTGAGCGACGCGCCAAGGAGATGATCTTCCTGTGCAAGCGCTACTCGGGCAAGGAAGCGGCCGAGATCGGTCTCGCCAACATCGCGGTTCCCTCCGCCCAGTTGCTCGAGCGTGTGGAAGAGATCGTCGCCCAGATCAAGGGGTACAGCTCGCAGACACTGCGGGCAACCAAGGTGTCTCTGAACTTCGACTCCGACGCCCTCTACCCGTCGTGGCAGCACGGCATGGAACTGCTCGCCAACATCTGGGGCACGGAGGAATCCCTGGAGGGCATGAACGCCTTTCTCGAGCATCGCCCGGCTGACTTTCATCAGTTTCGAATCCGCAACAAGGCCGCCCTCGATCAATATCGATCGGACTACGAGCAGGATCGCAACCAGGGCGAGGCCTCGCGCGCGGCCCGGCAATGACGTTGAAAGGCTCCGGCGCGGGGGAGGGGCCGTTGGCCGGGATCCGGGTGGTCGATCTCACCCGCGTCCTGGCAGGCCCACTGTGCACGATGACGCTGGGCGACCTGGGAGCCGACGTCGTCAAAGTCGAGCAGCCCGGGCACGGCGACGACACCAGGGCATGGGGACCTCCCTTCGCTGGTGGACGTGGTGGTGGCGCGGCTACCGGTGCCGTTCCGCTATCTGCCTACTACCTCTCGGTCAACCGCAACAAGCGCAGTCTCACCCTCGACCTCAAGAGCGAAGAAGGGCGGGCCCTGCTGGGCCGTCTCATTCGCCGGGCCGATGTCGTTATCGACAATTTCAAGCTCGGCACGATGGCCGCCTGGGGCTTCGGCGATTCCTGGTTCGACGAGGAGGCCCCCGCGGCGGTCCGCTGCTCGATCACCGGGTACGGGTCAAGCGGTCCCAAGGCCGGCAAACCCGGCTACGACTTCATATTGCAGGCCGAAACCGGGTTGATGGCGATCACCGGTGAGACTGACGGTGTGCCGATGAAGCTGGGTGTCGCCATCGTCGACATCTGTTCGGGGATGATGGCGGCGATCGCCATCCTCGGAGCCCTGCAGGCGCGAACCCGTACCGGGCGCGGCCAGCTTTGTGAGGTGAGCCTTCACGACACCGGTCTCCAGATGCTGGCCAACGTCGCGGCCAACCATCTGACCTCGGAGAAAGAACCAGGCCGATACGGCAACGGGCATCCCAACATCGTTCCCTACCGAACCTACCCGGCGTCCGACGGCGATCTGGCCGTCGCCGTCGGCAACGACAAGCAGTTCGCGGCTTTCGCCGAGGCCCTGGGAAGCCCGGGATGGTCGAGCGATCCACGCTTTGCCCGCAACCAGGATCGGGTCGAGAATCGAGAAGAAATCGACGGCCTGGTGGCCAACGTCATCGCCACCAGGACCAGGGCGGAGTGGATCGATGTGCTCGATGCTGCGGGCATTCCGGCCGGTCCGATCAACCTCGTCTCGGAAGCCCTCGCGAGCCCTCAAGCCATTGCCCGCGACATGGTGATCGACATGGAGCACCCGGCGGTCGGGCAGATTCGGCTGCTCGGGTTGCCGCTCCGCTTTTCGGCTACTCCGGCGGGCTTGAAGCTGCCGCCGCCGGAACTCGGAGCCGACACGACCTCGGTTCTGTCAGAACTCGGCCTCAGTTCCGAAGAAATCGCTTCGCTCCACGAGCGAGGGATTACGTGACGCCTTTGACTCTGAGGGTCGGCGGATATGCGCCGAGGGACACGGCCCATGGAGCAGGTCTCGAGGCTTTTCGCACGGCAGTGGCGGAGGGCACCGATGGCGCCGTGGATGTGGAGGTGACCTGGAACATTCTCGACGAGGGCCGTCCCGTGACGGACCTCTTCGAGATGGTCGAGTCGGGCGAGATGTTCATGTGCTACTTCTCGACCAGCTACCAGGGGAACCGGGTGCCGGCCCTCAACATCATCGAAGTGCCCTTCTTGTTCGCCGATGTGGTATCGGCCCACAAGGCCCTCGACGGCCTCCTCGGTGAGCATCTGACCGACGCGGTGAGGGCGTCGACCGGCTTCGAAATGCTCGGATACTGGGACAATGGCTTCAGGCACTTCACCAACCGCCTCCGGACGGTCAGGACCCCGGAGGACTGCGCGGGCATGACCGTACGAATGCAGCCAAACTTGTACCACGAGGAAATGATCCGGGCCTGGGGTGCGATTCCCATAGCGGTCGAGCTCCAGAAAGCGATCGAGATGATCTCCAGCGGTCAGGTCGATGCCCAGGAGAATCCCCTCGCCAACACCGTTGCGTATGGCGTCGACGCCGTCCACCGCTATGTGACGATGTCCGGTCATCTCTACGGGGCGAGGGGGCTCTTTGCCAACCGGGCGGCCTACGAGGCACTTCCGGCGGACGTGCGATCTGTCGTTGTCGGGGCGGCGGCTGACGCGGTTTCTCGACAGCGGGACCTCGCGTTCGAGAACGAACTGCTCCTCAGGACCAGGCTCGAGACGGCTGGACTCGAGTTCGTCGACCTGACTGTCGATGAGCGCAATGCGTTCCGCGCCGCCTCGCGTCCGGCCATCGATCTGGCCCGCCGGAACCTTGGTGACGAACTGTTTGAACTCGCCGGGCAGGCCATGGGCGGTACAGGGTGACCGACGTCGCTTACGACTTCTCGAGCCGGGTGGTGGCAGTGACCGGGGCCGCCACCGGAATCGGGGCAGCCGTGGCCGGAGCCTTCGCCGCGGCAGGAGCCAGGGTGTTCGTCCTCGACGTCGACGTCGACGGCGGAACCGAGGTGGCGACCCGGCTCGAGCGGTCAGTTTTCGCCCAGTGCGACGTCACCGATCCCGAGCAGGTCGAGGCAGTCTTCGAGCGGATTCGGACCGAAGCCGGCCGACTCGACGTCTTGGTCAACAACGCCGGTGGGTTCTGGGTGCAGAGAACCACAGAGGACTTGCCCTTCGAAGAGTGGCAACGAGTCATCGACCTCAACCTGACCGCAGTCTTCCTCACCTCCAAGGCGGCAGTTCCCCTGCTGCGAGCGTCGACCGCCGGGCGGATCATCAATGTCGGTTCGATGGCTGGCCAGACGGCGGGCTATCGGACCTCGCCCGCCTACGCCGCCGCCAAGGCCGCGGTTCACTCGCTGACGAGGGTGATGGCCCACGAACTGGCACAGGACGGAATCACCGTCAACGCCCTTGCTCCATCGGCAGTGATGACCGAACGAATACGCCAGGTGCGCGACGAGGCGGAGCGCGAGGCAACTGCTGCGACCATCCCGCTGGGGCGATATCAAACCCCCGGGGAAGCGGCCAGCTGGATTCTGTTCCTCGCCTCGAGCCAGGCTGGGTACATGACCGGCCAGACCGTGTCTGTCAACGGCGGCCGATTCATGTCTTGAGCGGAAGGAAACCGTATGGGACGTCTCTATAGGTTCGATGAGTTGCCATCAGTGGCACGGGGAGCCGGGATCGCCAGCGTCGAACTCACCACTCCACCCCTCGAAGGGCAGGGTTTCATAATGGGCATCACCACGTTTCCCCCGGGGACCAGTATTCCGGTTCATTGTCACAACACCACCGAGCAGGTGACT
>DATEEG010000461.1:0-3250 GCA_035281305.1 Acidimicrobiia bacterium
GATCCTGCGCTTTTGGAACAACGAGATCCTTGGCAATCTGAACATGGTTCTCAACACAGCGCCGGCCACTGCTCAAACAAGCCGTAAACCCTTTGTCCCCTCGGCCGCAGGCCGGGGGGAAGGTCCCTGCCGCCGAGGGACGAGGCGGGAGGTAGGGGGGCATGCCAAACCCGTCCGCAGAGATCTGGGACAGCCTTACCAGTGCTCCCCCCACCTTCCGGTGGGGGGACCAACTTGAAGGTTGTTCGATCGGTGGGGGGACAAATCGGTGCGCGTTCGGGTAAAGTTCCGAGATACAGCACAATCCCGTATCGTGGAACTCAACAGGAGTAGTCGATGGCCGGTGACGATCTCGATCTGAATGCCCTTACCGACCCGGAGCTGGTCGAACAGATGCACGACGATCTGTATGACGGCCTCGCCGATGAAATCACAATCGGGACGAACATCCTCCTTGCTCGTGGTTGGGATCCTCAAGCTGTGCTCAACGAGGCCCTGGTGGAGGGAATGAGGATCGTCGGGATCGACTTCCGCGACGGCATCCTTTTCGTGCCCGAGGTGCTGCTGGCCGCCAACGCCATGAAGGCCGGGATGGAGATTCTCCGTCCACTGCTGGCCGAGACCGGGGCCGAGACGATCGGCAAGGTTGTGATCGGCACCGTCAAAGGCGACATCCACGACATCGGCAAGAACCTGGTGGCGATGATGCTGGAGGGGGCAGGTTTCGAGGTCATCAATCTCGGGATCAACACCGACGCCGACAAGTTCATCGCAGCCCTCGAGGAGCACAAGCCCGACATCCTGGGGATGTCGGCCTTGCTTACCACGACGATGCCTTACATGAAGGTCGTGATCGACACCCTCAAAGAGCGGGGGATCCGCGATGACTACATCGTGTTGGTCGGCGGCGCTCCTCTCAATGAAGAGTTCGGCCGGGCGATTGGTGCCGATGCCTACTGCCGCGACGCCGCGGTGGCCGCTGAGACCGCGGGAGCGCTGGTGCTGGCTAGGCGGCTGACGGCCGGCGAGGAACCGTGACCAACCCCAGAGTCCTCGTCATCGCCTGCGGAGCACTGGCCCGGGAACTGCTCGACGTGATCAAGGGCAACGGACTGGAATGGGTCGATGTGGAATGCCTTCCGGCCAGGCTCCACAACACCCCCGATCAGATCACCGCGGCCGTCGAGCGCAAGATCGATTCGGCGGCCGGCCGCTACCACAAAGTCTTCGTCGGCTACGCCGACTGCGGGACCGGCGGCACTCTCGACGCGATGCTGGTCCGCCGTGGAGTTGATCGTCTGCCGGGTGCCCACTGTTACGAGTTTTTCGCGGGAGGCGATGTATTCAGGAGCCTTCAAGAGGCGGAGCCGGGGACCTTTTACCTCACCGACTTCCTCACCAAGCACTTCGATCGCCTCGTCTGGGAGGGCCTCGGCCTCGACCGCTGGCCGCACCTCCGCGATGAGTACTTCCGAAACTATCGCCGCGTCGTCTATCTGTCCCAGGTCGAGGATGCAGACCTCCTGTCGCAGGCCCGCGGGGCGGCACAACGACTCGGCCTCGACTTCGAGCACCGGGCGGTCGGCTACGGCGAGTTTGCCCCGGCAGTGATTGCCGCGGCTGGTGGAGCGGCGGCATGAGCGCCCGTCCCGACTGTGAGATCACGACCATTCGCTGGCGGGACATACCCGCGCAAGTGGTGGCGCGGCGGGGTCGAGAATCGGCCAAACGCGAGCTGAGCCCGCGTTTTCAAGTGGCGATCGACCGTGCCGCCATGTACGCCGGCCTCTTCGGCACCGACGAGTATCTCTCGGAGTGGACCCGCGACAGCCGTCCCTGCGGTGAGGATCTCGAGGCCGAGGTCACGAAAGAGGTGGCCCGGCTCGAAGCCGAGTTCACTCCCGATGTTCTCAACGAGCTGGCAGGCAACGGCGGGCTCAGATGACCGACACCCTGGTGTCCTCCTACAGCCGGGAGGTGGTGATCGGTTTCGAGCGACCCTTTGTCCTCATCGGTGAAAGGATCAACCCGACCGGTCGCAAGCTCCTGGCCGAGGAGATGAAGCACGGCGACTTCTCCCGGGTCGAACGGGACGCCGTGGCCCAGGTTGCCGCCGGGGCCAGGATGCTCGACGTCAATGCCGGCATCCCCTTGGCAGACGAACCCGCACTGCTGGCCAAGGCAATTGAACTGGTGCAATCGCTGACCGACGTCCCGTTGTCGATCGACTCATCGATCGTCGAAGCACTCGAAGCCGGACTGGCGGTGTATCGAGGCAAAGCATTGGTCAACTCAGTCACGGGCGAGGAGGACCGCCTGGAGCGGGTGCTGCCCCTGGTCGCCAAATACGGTGCGGCGGTCGTGGCGATCTCCAACGACGAGACGGGGATCTCCGAGGATCCCGATATTCGGTTCGAGGTCGCTCGAAAGATCGTCAACCGGGCCTCCGACCATGGGATCGGTCCCGAGGACATCGTCGTCGACCCTCTGGTGATGCCGATCGGTGCCATGGCGACCGCCGGACGCCAGGTGTTCCACCTGGTCGGTCGCCTTCGCAACGAACTCGGAGTCAACACCACGTGCGGCGCCTCCAACGTGAGCTTCGGCCTCCCCAATCGGGCCGGAATCAACGCGGCGTTCCTGGCCATGGCGATTGGTGCCGGCATGACCTCGGCGATCACCAATCCATTGGAAGGGGAGATTCGGCAAGCGATCCTGGCCGCGGATGTCCTCACCGGCCGCGATCCCAACTGCGCGACCTGGATCAGGACCTATCGCGAACCGGCCGTCGAGGGCGAGGAACCACGCCGCCGCGACAGCCGCCGCCGGCGGACGTGAAGGCCACCCTGATTCAGCGCCCGGGTCTTCCGGCGTCCACACCAGGGGTGGTCGCTGACCTCTGTGTGTTAACATAAACACATGCGTTTACACATATGGCTCGAGGACGACCTCGTGGCCGAATTGGACCGACGGGCCGGGAAGCGGCGACGGAGCGCCTTCCTGGCCGAGATCATCCGGCGTGGCTTGGAGGACGAACAGAGATGGGACGACATCGAGGCGAGTTTCGGCTCGATCACCGATGGTGGTCACGACTGGGACGAGGATCCGGCCGCCTGGGTTAGATCCCAACGGCGGGGTGACGAACGCCGAGCCGGCTAGCAGGGTAGGAACCGATGGCCCGCATCCTGCTCGACTCGTCGGTGCTGATAGATCTCTTGCGCGGGCGTCCGGCCGCGGATCACCTTCGTCG
>DATEEG010000462.1:0-4336 GCA_035281305.1 Acidimicrobiia bacterium
CATCGACGAAGCCAAGCTCTCGGTCGACCTGGGCGCTCGCATAGTCGGAGTCAACAACCGCGACCTGGCGTCGTTCGAAGTCGATCTCGCCACCGCCGAGGACATCGCCCCGTTCCTGTCCGATGCCTCCCTCACGGTGGCCGAGTCGGGAATCCATTCCCGGATC
This sequence comes from Acidimicrobiia bacterium, assembly GCA_035281305.1. Classification (GTDB taxonomy): domain Bacteria; phylum Actinomycetota; class Acidimicrobiia; order Spongiisociales; family ZC4RG35; genus DATEEG01. Next base: position 167 of record DATEEG010000462.1, read on the forward strand.
GAGGCCATGCGGATGGCAGCCGCCGGCTACGACGCCGTACTCGTCGGCGAGGCGTTGGTTCGCAGCACCGATCCTGCATCTCTCATCAAAGAGATGGCCGGATGACCGGGGACACGGCCCCATGACCTGGGTCAAGGTCTGCGGGATGACACGAACTGAAGACATCGCCGCCGCCGAGGCAGCCGGTGCCGACGCCATCGGATTGATCCTGGTGCCCGAGTCGCCGCGGGCCATCACCGTCGATCGGGCCGCCGAACTCGCCGCCACGGTGACCACGCAAGCGGTCCTGCTCACCAAGGACCTCATGCCCGAAGATCTCATCGCGGCGGTCCTGGCCGTCGGCGCCGACGCGGTCCAGCCATACGGCGCCCACGCTGCGGAGGCAGCCGAAATGGCGGCCCAGGTCGGGCTCTTCGTTTTGCGTCCGGTCGATCTCGATTTCGATCTGTCGGCACTCCCTGAAGACCACGTGCCCCTCTTCGACAATCGCTCCGGCTTCAAGCTTGGAGGTACCGGCGAGACGTTCGACCTCCGCCTCCTGCCCGCCACCGATCGCCGCTTCGTGGTCGCCGGAGGTCTAGGGCCTGACAACGTCGCCGACGCGATCCGGCGCAGCCGGCCCTGGGGTGTGGACGCCGCCAGCCGCCTTGAATCGCGGCCGGGCATCAAGGATCCCGATCTGGTGGCGCGATTTGTCCGGGAGGCGAAGCAGGCGTGATCCCCAAACCCCTGGCCCGGCCCGACGCGGCCGGTCGCTTTGGCGACTACGGCGGACGTTTCGCCCCCGAAACCTTGATGCCGGCTCTCACGGAGTTGGAGAGGGAGTTCGAGGCGGCCTGGCGCGATCCGGCCTTTCGAGCCGACTTCGAGCGATGGTTGGCCGACTTCGTCGGCCGCCCGACTCCGCTGCAGACGGCCGGCCGGTTGTCGGCCGACCTAGGTGTCCGCATCCTGTTGAAGCGGGAAGACCTCGCCCACACCGGCGCCCACAAGATCAACAACGCCATGGGCCAAGCTCTGCTCGCCCGCCGGATGGGCAAGCCCAGAGTGATCGCCGAAACCGGGGCGGGCCAGCACGGGGTCGCGGCCGCCACCGCCGCCGCCGCCCTCGGCCTCGAGTGCTCCGTCTTCATGGGCGTGGTCGATATGGAGCGCCAGGCCCTCAACGTCCAGCGCATGAAGCTGCTCGGAACCGAAGTGGTCCCGGTCACCTCCGGGGCCGGCACCCTCAAGGACGCGGTCAGCGAGGCGATGCGCGACTGGGTGCAGACCGTTGACCGCACCCATTACATAATCGGATCCGTCGTCGGCCCCCATCCTTTCCCGTGGATGGTGCGCGAGTTTCAGCGCGTCATCGGCGACGAGTGCCTGGTCCAATTGGGGAGCTCGCTGCCGGACGTCGTGGTCGCTTGTGTCGGCGGGGGGTCCAACTCGATGGGCATCTTCTATCCGTTCGCCGCAACAGGGGTAGAGCTTGTTGGCGTCGAGGCGGGTGGCCATGGCCTCGACTCGGGCCGCCACGGTGCTTCGATCACCGCCGGACGGCCGGGCGTGCTCCATGGGACCAGGACCTACCTCTTGCAGGATGCCGATGGCCAGGTGCAAGAGGCGCATTCGATCTCGGCGGGACTCGACTATCCGGGGGTCGGCCCCGAACATGCCTACTTCGCCGATGCCGGACTGGCGGTCTACGAAACGGCCACGGACGAAGAGGCATTGGCCGCCGTCGACCTCCTCGCCCGAAGCGAAGGGATCATTCCCGCTCTCGAGTCGGCTCACGCCCTGGCCTGGGTGGTGCGCAACGCCGCCCGCCTGGCCGGCAAGACCGTGCTCCTCAATCTGAGCGGTCGGGGCGACAAGGATCTTCACACGATTGCCAGCCACCGGCCCGACGAATGAACGGACATCAACAGATCCGGGCCGCGCTGGCCAGGCGCGAAGGCGCGGCTGCTCTGCTGCCGTTCATGACTGCCGGGATCCCTTCCCCCGCTCGCTCGGTCGATCTCTTCGTGGCGATGGCGGACGCCGGGGCCGATGCCTTCGAGGTGGGGATCCCGTATTCCGACCCGCTCATGGACGGTCCCGTGATCATGGCGGCTAGCGAAGCGGCCCTGGCGGCGGGAACGACCATCCGGGTTGCCATGGACATCATTGAGCAAGTCGCCTCCCGCACCGGTAAACCGGTGCTCGCCATGACCTACGCCAACCCGGTGATGCAGGTCGGGTGGGAGGAGTTTGTCGAAAAACTCGAGAGCGCCGGGGCGGCCGGGATAATCGTCCCCGATCTTCCGCTCGAGGAATGCGGACCGCTGCGGGCGGCCGCCGCGACGCGAGGCGTGGGCGTCGTGCAGTTCGTTTCACCCACGTCGGATGACGAGCGCATCGAGGCGGTCGCCGCCGCCGACCCCGCCTTCATCTACGGAGTCGCCGAAATGGGAGTGACCGGTGAGCGAGCGTCTGCCAGTTCCCATGCGAGGACGTTGTCGGAACGGGTGCGGGAACACACCGGGGCACCTCTGGTATTCGGCGTCGGCATCTCAACGCCCGAACAAGCTCGCGCTATCAGGGGCCTGGCCGATGGTGTGATCGTCGGCAGCGCCATGGTGCGGCGAGTGCTGGAGGCAGACTCCCCGGAGTCGGCGGCCCGATCGCTCGCTGAGGCGGTAGCCGCCTTCGCCGCCGTCCTCCACTAGAACCGGCGGTCGCTCTTGGGCTGCCTACTGATGGCTGCCTACTGAAGAAAAGTTGCAACGGCCACCGTCAACGCCCGTTCATCCTGAGCCAGGGAGTGGGGGAGTGGGGGGATGAGGCAAAGGATGGGGGCTCGAGTGGCCGTTGCGCAATCCACGATACATGCAGTCGCACTAGTCACAAAGGACCTGCCGCCCCATCGAACCGCACGCAAGTTTTGTCATCGCCTGCGCCACCGAGCGCAACGTTGATTCCCGTGAGGTGGGAGACATGCGACCCTGTGTGCCGGAGGCGGGACTCGAACCCGCACGCGGTTTCCCGCAATGGATTTTGAGTCCATCTCGGCTGCCAATTTCGACACTCCGGCGCGACGGGAATTGTAGGAGCAGTCGGAGCGACGCCACCAGGGCGCCACTGACCGTTCTTCACCAAATCTGGCGGAGGACGAACAACTCCTGCCAAATGTGGCGGATCACGAACAACTCCTGTTCGCTCTCCGCCAGATTTGGTGCAGGGTGATCGTGGTCAGCCAAATTTGAGGAAAACTCGACCTTGATCGGTCGACGAGGCGTCAAGCACAGACGCCACTAGCTGAGGCGAATGACACTGAGGAGGTCGCTGAAGTTGTCGGTCCAGACGCTGGTCCCCACTCGGGGAGGCACCCACGTCGGATCGTTCCCCAGCAGACCGAGGTCTTCGATCGAGCGGGCCATGACAACCATGCTCACCGCCTGCTCCCCGTAGGAGACGGCCACAGAGTGGGTGACTCGCGCCGTCAAGCCCAGTTCCGCTGCAAGCCTCCCCACCACCGGCTCCAGATCCAGATGGCGATTGGAGATGTGGAATGCGATCACCCCCTCGGGGGTGATCGCTCTCATGTAGGCCTCGAGCGCTTCCAGCGTCAACAAGTGGGTCGGAATTGCGTCGGAGCTGAACGCATCCACGATCAACAGTCCAAATGGTCGATGCGGTTGCTCCAGGGTCAATCGGCCGTCACCCACTACATGCACGATCGTGCCTTCCGTATCGGTCGTGAACGTGAACAAAGAACGATCCTCAGCGAGCCGGATCACCATCGGATCGATCTCATAGAAGGTGAGGGTTTGAGTCGAATCGATATATGCAGAGAGTGCCCCCGCACCGAGACCGATCACGCCGATGTCATCGGTGCTCGAACCCACCTCGAGCATCAACTGCCCAAACGGGCCGTTCTCGACGTAGTACGCGAGCGGGGTCATCTGCGGCGTCGGCGAGAACGGCTGTACTCCATGAAGCGTCGTGCCTGAAACCATCACATGTTCGCCATTGTCGTTGGCGAAAACGCGATAGACCCCGAAGAAGGTCCGCTCCTGTGCGAGCAGGTCACCCCCGATGTGCTGATTCCCAAAAGCGAAGACGATGGCGATCGGCACGGCCAGCCAGCCCGACCTGGGGAAGAGGCCGTAGGCGCAGACGCCCGCCAGCCCCAGCAGAACCGCG
>DATEEG010000463.1:0-3506 GCA_035281305.1 Acidimicrobiia bacterium
TGGGTGAGATGGACGCCGAGGAGTTGCGAGTGACGACCATGGATCCGGAGACCCGGACGCTCCTCAAGGTCGAGGTCGACGATCTGGCGATGGCCGACGAGATATTCACGACCCTGATGGGAGACGACGTAGCCGATCGCAAGTCGTTCATCCAGCACAAGGCCAAAGACATCCGCTTCCTGGACATCTGATATGACCGACCGAACTGACTCACCTCCCAACGGTTCCATCGGGACCATCGACATCCGCGACGAGATGGAGCAATCCTTCGTCGACTACGCCATGTCGGTCATCGTGTCGCGCGCACTCCCCGATGTCCGCGACGGTCTCAAGCCCGTCCAGCGCCGGATCATTTACTCGATGTTCGAGAACAACATCGGCCCCACCACCCCTCATCGCAAATGCGCCAAAGTGGTCGGTGAGGTGATGGGCAACTATCACCCGCACGGCGATTCCGCCATCTACGACGCCCTGGTGAGGATGGGCCAGGACTTCTCACTGCGCCATCTCTTGATCGACCCGCAAGGCAACTTCGGGACCATCGACGATCCGCCGGGGGCATCGCGCTACACCGAGGCGAGGCTTACCCACCTCTCGATGCGCCTGCTCGACGGGATCAGGGAGAACACCGTCGACTTCGTCGAGAACTACTCGGGCGAGACCGAAGAGCCGACCGTCCTGCCGTCCCGGTTTCCCAACCTGTTGGTCAACGGCAGCCAGGGGATCGCTGTGGGAATGGCCACCAACATTCCCTCCCACAATCTCGGCGAAGTCATCGACGCCGCCCTCCACGCGCTCGAGAACCCCGATGCCGACTCAGAAGAGTTGATGCGTTTCGTCAAGGGCCCCGACTTCCCGACGGGTGGCTACCTGGTCGGGACTGCCGGTCTGCGCGAGGCGATGGCCTCTGGTCGGGGATCGGTCAAGATGCGGGCCGTGGCCGACGTCGCCGAGGTTCGCAAAGGCCGGACCGCGATCGTCGTCACCGAGATGCCCTATCAGGTATCGATCGAGCGGGTCATGGAGAAGATCCGCACCCTGGTCGACGACAAGAAGCTCTCGGGCATTGCCGACCTCCGCAACGAATCGGATAACCGCCGGGGCATTCGCCTGGTGATCGAGTTGAAGAAGGAAGCGGTTCCCCAGGTCGTCCTCAACCAGTTGTACAAGAACACTCCGCTCCAGGAGAGCTTCGGGGTGAACATGGTGGCGCTGGTGGACGGGATCCCCCGCACCCTCAACCTGGCCGACATGATCGGCCACTACCTCGACCATCAGATGGAGGTCATCGAACGCCGCACCCGATTCCGGCTGGCCGAAGCCGAAGCCAGGGCCCACCTCGTCGAGGGTTTGATCATCGCGGTCGACAACATCGACGAAGTGGTGGCGTTGATCAGAGCGTCGTCCGACACCGCCATGGCCCGGACCCGCTTGATCGAGCGGTTCGAACTCTCCGAGATTCAGGCAAATGCAATTCTCGACATGCCCCTGCGGCGCCTCACCGCGCTCGAAGTCAACAAGCTGCGCGAAGAGTTGGCCGAGTTGATGAGAACGATCTCCGAGCTCAAAGCGATCCTGGCGGATCCAGCCCTGCGCCGCTCGATCATTCGTGAGGACCTGACCGAGATCAAGGAGAAGTTCGCCACCCCGCGCCGGTCGCAGATCATCCTCGACGAGGGCGAGATGAGTCTCGAGGACCTGATCGCCGATGACGAACTCATCGTCACGGTCTCAGCTTCCGGATACGTCAAGTCGGTCCCGGCCAGCACTTACAAGACCCAGGGTCGAGGGGGAAGGGGCGTCAAGGCCGCGGAAGTATCGGGCGAGGACGTGGTTGCCCATCTAGTCCACACCACCGCCCATGCCTATCTGCTGTTCTTCACCAACAAAGGCCTGGTTCATCGTGCCAAGGCCCATGAAATCCCTCGCCAGGCTCGAACCTCCAAGGGGGTCCTGGCCCAGGCGGTCCTGCCGCTACAGCCGGAAGAGCGCATCGAGGCGATCATCGACACTCGCAACTACGAGACCTCACGCTTCCTGGTGATGGTCACGCGCCTGGGTACCGCCAAGAAGACCCTGTTCCGTGAGTACGACAGCCGCAACCAGACGCTGGTCGCGATCAAGCTGGTCGAGGGCGACGAGGTCGTTTCGGTTCGCACCACGACCGGCGAGAACGACATGCTGATCTTTACCGCCAACGGCCAGGGGATCCGCTTTCCAGAGGCCGATCTGAGGCCGATGGGGCGGGCCACCCAGGGAGTCCGGGGGATCCGGCTTCGGGCCGGCGACGAGGTGGTGGCCGCCACTTCCTCGGCCGACGGCGCCGAGGTCCTGCTGCTCACTTCCAACGGCTACGGAAAGCGGACTCCCATCGAGCAGTTCCGGGGCCAGGGCCGGGGCGGCATCGGTGTGAAAGCGATCAAATTGACCAAAGCCCGGGGCAGGCTGATCGGGGCCGTTGGCGTCACCAAGGGCACAGAGGTCTTCCTGATCTCCTCGACCGGCACCGGAATCCGCCAGGCCGCCGACAAGATTTCACGCCAGCGGCGGGACTCCACGGGGGTCAGGGTGATGAACATCGAATCCGGTTCCCATTTGGCTGCATTCACCGTGGTTCCGCCCGAAGAAGACGAGTGAAGTCGGGCTTAGGCTCGTCACTGGGTACAATCGGTCGCACATGACCACGGTCCGGCGTGTGCGCCGAATCATCCGCAAGATCGATCCGTGGACGGTTCTCAAAGTCTCCTCCCTGTTCAACGTGGTGGCGGCTTTGGGAATCGTCCTGGGTCTCGTCATGTTTTGGTCCGTCCTGACCGCAGCCGGCATCCCGGATCGGATCGTCGATGTCCTCGTACGGATCACGCTTCTCGAGGAGGGGGAGAACCCCTTCGCCAACACCGAACGGTTCCTGCGCGCAGCCGTTTTCAGTTCGATCGTCTGGGCAGTTCTCTCGACCGGCCTCATGACCCTGGCCGCGGTCATGTACAACCTCATCTCCGACGTGGTCGGGGGAGTCGAGGTGGTCGTCCTCGAGGAGTCGCTGACGGCAGTCGCGATGCCCACCAACCCGCCCGCACCTCGCCGCTGGACCCCGGCCCCTCCCAACGGTGCCAAGACCGAACCGTCGGTGGTAGCGGAAACCCCTACCGAAGAAGTGCCCGCGATCTGAGAAGCCCCCTCCTGTGACGGTTGACCACCCCCACGGTGGGTGAAGCGTCACAAGAACGGGTCTGAGAGCGGTCGGAGGGCTACTCGCTGCGCCTGGCGGCGACGAGGCCCATGGTCTCGGCCTTGGAGAGGTAGATGTCGGGGACATCCCACACCTTGACGATCCCCGCCGGTGGCAACAACGCGACGCCGGCCGCAAGGGAGATCGCCAGAAGGAATCGGTGCTCGTCGACGACGGCCTGATCTCCGGTGCTGGACTCGACAACGATCGCCGCCCATGGCTCCTGGGTCGCCGCCGACACCACTTCGAGCGGAGCCTCGCTGAGGAGGGTTCCGCG
>DATEEG010000464.1:0-2855 GCA_035281305.1 Acidimicrobiia bacterium
CTCGACGAAGCCCTCGGCCAGGCCCTGCTCCGGCCTACGCATTTCCAGCCCCGATCAAGTGGGTCAGGGCGGCGAGGGCGGACTGGACGACGGCCTGGCAGGTCGCAGAGAAGAACGTCGGCGCGATGGCCACCAGGACGACGAGAACGATGACAACGCGGAGCTTCATCGAGGCCGTCCTTTCGATCAGGCGGCGGCCCGGGCCGGCGACACCGCCTCGAGCTTGGCGGCCCGGAACGCGACGCCGCTCCGGTCGCCCATGCTCCAGGGGGAGGCAACCAGACCGCCGACCCGGAGAGGGGCGGCCTGGGCAAGGCCCTTCGGTTCACCGGCCACCTTGACGCTGATCACCTCCGCCCCGCCGTTGGCGAGCACGACCACTTGCACAGCGAAGATGGCCTCGCCGTTCTCGTCGATCTTGGCGGTCTTCGAGTCGTAGTCGAGGACCGGCTCGGCGGTGCCGGCGGCCAAGAAGGTCATTCCGGTGGTGTCAATCGGGAGCTTCATCGTTCTCCTTATCTGGGCGCACACGCTGTGGCCCACACTCAGGAGACGACGACCGGGCCGGACGGGACCACCGCGTGAGCGGGACGTCCCGCAGACGTCTGCAGACGCGACGGGACGCTTCCGTTCACTACGGTCCCCGGTCGGCCAGAATCGTGAGGTGCGGAACGAACGGCTCCGAGCAGCGATCACCGCCGGGGGCCTCACGACGGAGGGGCTCGCTGAAGCCGTGCAGGTCGACCCCAAGTCGGTGTGGCGATGGCTGAACAAGGGCGTGGTGCCCCGGAGGGTCGGACTCAAGGCAAAGGTCGCTGACCTGCTCGGCGTGACCGAGGCCGCCATTTGGCCAGCTCCGGCCGAGGTGGAGGACGCCGACGAGGAAGAGGCGACGGAGGAGGTCGTCCGGGCCTGGAGTCACCGGGCAGATGTTCCGAAGACCCGTTGGTGGGCGATGTTCACCCACGCCAGCGAACACATCGATCTCCTGGGGTATGCGATGCAGTTCCTCCCCGAGGATCATGCCCGGCTCGACCGCCTCCTCCTTGAAAAGGCCGGAGCGGGCTGCCGGGTTCGGATCGCTCTTGCGGATCCCGACTCCACCTACGTTGCCGAACGCGACGCCGAAGAAGGCTTGGGAGGCACCTTCCGGGATCGGATCCGGTCGACCATCGACCATTTCAAGCCCCTCTTCGGGGTCGATGGGATCGAGCTGCGGTTCCACTGCACCCCGATGTACAACTCGCTCTTCCGAGGTGACGATGAGATGTTCATAACCCCGCACCTCTACGCCCTCAAGGGCTATCGGGCGCCGATCTTCTTCCTCCGCCGCTCATTCGACGACGGCATTTTCGACGGGTTCGTGGCGCACTTCGAACGGTTGTGGGCGACGACTGAACCCATTCCTTCGCCATGAGCAGGATCGAGCACTACAACGATCCCGATGCGCCTCCGCCCAATCGGCTGATCCCTGCGGCGTCGGCAGTCGTCGCCGACGACCAGGGCCGCATACTCCTGGCCCGCCGAACCGACAACCGGCTTTGGACAATCCCGGGCGGAGCGATGGAGCCTGGTGAGTCGATTGCCCAGACGGCTGTCCGGGAGGTCAAGGAAGAGACCGGTATAGATGTCGAGGTCATGTCCCTCGTGGGTATCTACTCGAATCCACGTCACGTGGTCGCATACGCCGATGGCGAGGTCCGGCAACAGTTCTCGGTCTGCTTTTCCTGCCGCCCGGTCGGAGGAGAGGCCCGCCCGAGCGAGGAGACCAGCGAGGTCGAGTTCGTCTCACCTGAATCGCTTGACGGCCTCGAAATCCACCCGTCCATCCGCCTGCGAATCCAGCATTTCCTCGAAGGTCGTTCGGAGCCTTACATCGGCTGATCGCTGCCGACTCTGAGCCGCTCCTCGATGAGGGCGACCGCCCCCAACAGCTCCGGCCAGGCCAGTCGGAGCCCTGCCGCCACGGGCCCGTCAATGCCATGCCGCTCTTCGACATCGGCCAGCCGCTGCTCCGGGGTCATCGCCTCGCCTCCCGGCCCGACCGTGAGATCGCAGTAGGCGAGCGCGGCGGCGACGATCGTCCGCTCTTCCACAAAGGCCGCCAGCTCTGCGGTAAGGCCCCTCAGACTTGCCTCATGCTTCGAACCGCTGTGGTAGGCGACCAAACTCGCCAACCGATCGAAGCCCTGCCCTGCGACCCAGTTTCCTCCGTCCACCGGGTGGAACCCGCTGCACGAGAGCGCCGGGGCATACCCCACGTCGTGCAGGTACGCAGCCGCCACCAAGAGATCCCGTTCGTCGGGTTCCACCACGCCGCTGACGCTCTCAGCGCGCTCAGCCACCGCCCGGCTATGCAGCCATCGCCTCCCCAGTGGCTCGAGCAGACGCTCAGCCTCTCGCTCAGCCCACTCGCTGCAGCGCATGAGCCAAGCGTACGCCTTCGCCATGACCCCGCCGTCTGTGGCTGTGAGAACTTTCTATACAGAATCAAGACAGCGGCCCCACCGCCGGCCTTCGGCCGGCTCAGGGCCGCCTCAATGTGGGCGGGGTGGAGTTGACCGTCGCTCATGGCCACGACCGGAACTCGCTGCTACGTCGGGCGAGACCGCCGCACGAAAGCCGTCAACCCTTGGTGGTCTGGGCCCCCAAGCTTCTCGGTGGCACCGCCACCCCAGCGTCAAGGGCCGCTCCCTGACGGTCGCTCGGCTGTCGCCTGCCATGAGCATGGGACCACCTGCCGGTGGCGGATTCAGCGGGTCAGCGCAAGGAGCTCGGTGAGCTTCTCTGATGGTTTCATGAATCCGAGGGTCTTGCGAGGCCGGTTGTTGAGGCTGCGGGCGATGCGGTCGAGG
>DATEEG010000465.1:0-4509 GCA_035281305.1 Acidimicrobiia bacterium
AGGTCGGCTCCGCCACTGCCCGCACCTGGACGCTCGCCACCGGGGCCCGCAGCCGGGGAATCCTTCTCGCCGCCCGAGGCCGCCTCGAGGAGGCCGATGAGGCACTTAGGGATTCCCTCGAACATCACGAGGCGCTTCTCATGCCCTTCGAACTGGGACGGACGTTGCTCGCGCAGGGAAGGCTGCAGAGACGGCGCAAACAATGGGCGAGCGCAGGCAAGAGCCTGATTGACGCCCATCGCATCTTCACCGAGCTGGGCAGCACCCTCTGGTCCACCAAAGCGGGCGCGGAACTGGCTCGGGTTGGGCTGCGATCGCAGGCCCAATCCTCGCTTACTCCCATCGAGAAACACATCGCCACGCTTGCATCTCAGGGTCGCAACAACCGCGAGATCGCCGACCTCCTGTTCGTCAGTCGCAAGACGGTTGAGGCCAATCTCACCCACATCTATCGCAAGCTGGGTATCCGCTCGCGGGCCCAGCTGGGAGGGGCTTTGCCACAAATCGGTAGGCAGGTCCCTCCGGTATAGGGATCTCACCGATTACGGCCCGTCTGCCCAGCCGTAGGTTGGCTGGATGCCGGCAATGAATGGCCTGACCCACCCATTTGGCAAGGGATATGTCAGTTCGTTAGAAGTCAACCATGACTGCTAACCGGCGGCTCGGTCTTGTGCTACTCGCGGTCCTGGCCTACCTGGGTCGCGCCAGCTCCTCTTGAAACCAGATAGACAGAAGCGAGATTGTGGAAGACAAGGCGAGAGCAAACGGAGGATATTTTGGAAAGCACCGCTCAGCGAGGCGAGAAGGATGCACTTGCGATGACCACCGGTGAGGTAGAAGGCATCGCCTCCGAATATGCGGGAGCGCTGCTGCGGCCGGGAGAGGACGAATACGAGCAGGCTCGGCGTATCCACAATGGGCACGTCGACAAGCGCCCCGCTCTTATCGCCCGCTGCCGGGAGACGAACCAAGTGGTGGAGGCGCTCGAGCTCGCTGCTCGTGCTGGGCTCGAGGTGTCAGTGCGGGGTGGTGGACACAGCATCGCCGGCCGCAGCGTGGTCGAAGGCGGTTTGATGATCGACCTTTCCCCAATGAGCGAGATCACCATCGATAGCCAGACTCGAGTCGCCCAGGTCGGCGGTGGGGCCATTTGGGGCCGAGTGAACGATGCGACTTGGGCCCACGGGCTCGCCACGACCGGAGGCATCATCTCGACCACGGGAGTGGGCGGCCTCACCCTGGGCGGAGGAATGGGATGGCTGATGGCCACACATGGGCTGTCGGTCGACAACCTCCTTTCGGTCGAGATCGTGCTGGCCGACGGAAAGGTGTTGCTCGCCGACGAGAACACCCACCCGGACTTGTTCTGGGCGGTCCGGGGCGGAGGCGGCAACTTCGGCACGGTTACCTCATTCGAATTCCGTCTGTATCCGGTCGCCGAGATCCAAGGGGGACTGGTGGCTCACCCCTTCGAGGCGGCCCGTGACTTCCTTAGGTTCCTCTCTGAGTACTCGAGCACTGGACCGGACGAGCTGACGGTCATGCCCCTCCTGGTGCATGCCCCCGACGGTTCGGGCGCCCGTTTGGCGGCGACAGCGATCGCCTACTTCGGGACGCCCGAGCAAGCCGAACCAGTTCTTCGGCCGCTGCTCAACTTCGGATCGCCGGCGTTGTCACAGGTGGGACCCATCTCGTACCCGGCGCTCAACTCCATGCTCGACGACGGGTTTCCTGCCGGAGCCTCCTACTACTGGAAGTCAAACTTCGTACCTGCACTCACCGACCAGGTGATTGAGGTGATGATTGATCGCTTCATAGCCTGCCCCTCGACGATGAGTGGGATCGCCGTCGAGCACATGCACGGGGCCATGACCCGCGTCCCGGTGGCGGCGACCGCCTTTCCTCACCGACAGCCCGGCTATAACGTTCTGATCGCCGGGGTGTGGTCGGATCCCGAGAAAACCGAAGAGAACATCACGTGGGCCAGGGAGACTTACCAGGCGCTGAGGCCTCTGCTGGGCAGCGGCCGTTACGTGAACTACCTGAGCGATGACGACGTCACAGCAGTCCCTGACGCCTATGGAGCAAACCTGTCCCGCCTGGCCGAGGTGAAACGCCTTTACGACCCGGGCAACCGCTTCCACCTCAATCACAACATCGAGCCCGCTTCGTAGCGTCGCCGCTGGCCCTGGCCATCTCGAAGACGTTGCGCTCGCCGCACGGTAAAGCCAAGCACCGTCGACTCTGACTCTGAAGGAGCGCCATGCGGGATTCAAGCGGCGAGCCGCGGGCCGATTACGCGGATCTCACCAGAATCTTCGAAACCACAGAAACCCTCCGCATAAAGGTTCTTCCGGTGGGCGCTACAGGGTTCGAACCTGTGACCTCTGCCGTGTGAAGGCAGCGCTCTACCACTGAGCCAAGCGCCCGGAGACGTCCAACGAGGGCCGCGGATGTTAGCTCTGGGCCTCGTGGTGGTTCAATGCTGCCGTGAACCGGCGGCGTTTCGAACAAGTGGTCGATCGAGCCCTCGAAGGGCTTCCCGATTGGGTGATCGATCGGATCGACAACCTCGTTGTCGTTGTCGAGGAGAAGCCTCGCCCGGACCAGGATCCCGATGGCGATCTGCTCGGCATATATGAAGGCGTGTCACTCCTCGATCGGAGCAACGACTACTGGGGAGCGCTTCCCGATCAAATCACGATCTTCCGCTTGCCTCACCTCAACCTGGGCCTGACCGGCAAAGAATTGGAAGACGAGATCCGTCGCACCGTTCTCCACGAAATCGGCCACTTCTTGGGGATCGAAGAGGACAAGTTCCACGAAATCGGCTTCGATTGACCTCCCCTACCGGGCCCGTGTAACTCCGGCCTTCTTGAGTACCGCCGCCGGTACGCCCACACTGCGCCAGGCACCGTATGAGATGCCTTTCCGATCGGAATACGCCGACGCCACTTGGGCGAATTCCGCTTCCATTTTCGACATGTCAATGGCCTCGCCCGCGTTGGCCAATGCTTCCACGATTTCGAGCCTGGATTGATGGAGTTCCACCTGCTTCAAAGTGTCTCTTTCGTTGGCCAATCGAGCCTGCACGGAGGCCAACCGCTTCTCGAGACTGTCACGGGTGATCGGACGACCGGGCCGACGAGACGCCAACGCATCCAAATAGGTCTTGATCGCCTTAGCTTCTTTTCGCCCTTGAACCAACGCTGCTTTGTGTTCTGCGGACATGGGCATCGACGAACTCCTCTTTCTCTCCCAAGACCTTAATACCGGCACCGGATGGAACGATCGACGAAATAGTGGAATTGCGCGTTCCATATCTCCCAAATCGAAGATTCGCGTCCGATTTAGGTGCCTAAGACCCTCGTGGACTTGCCTTTGCCGACACCAGGCAAGTCAGATCCCGTCGAGATATTCTCCCGTGAGAATGGGTTATCTTCGGGGCTCGTCAGTCTTGCTGATTTTCAGCGGTCTGGGCTTCGGAATTCCGTGTGTTCGCGCGATCAGGAACCTCAGAGCAGGCCGCGACATTCCCTATCTCATGGGCTTCCCCGCCTACGGCGGCGGTCCGTTCGAACGCATAGGCATCTACACAACGGTGCCATTGCTGGCTGCCTTCATGCTCGTCTGCTCACTCGAGGTTGTTGCCGGCGTCCTCTTGTGGCACGCCAACATGGGCGGTGCAATCCTGGCGATTGGGCTCATGCCCCTGGGCGCGCTCTTCTGGTGGGGATTCGCATTGCCCATCCCTCCACTCCTCGCAGTGGCTCGAACCGTGCTCATCTTGGTCAACTGGGAGCGACTCGGTTAACGAAGCCGACCGACTTCACCACTTGCCTTCACCTCGGGCCCGTCGCCGGCAGGAATTGAGCGGCTCGGACGACCCTTCTCAGGTGCTTCCCACGATCGCAAGCGAGTTGACGATCGACTGGGTGGACTCAATCGCCGCGGCCAGCGTCTCGCCCGACGGGAGAATCACCAACACCAGGTCCGGCCCGTCCATCGGGACCACGACGAATCGAGCTTCGACACCCGCTGGCACGCGCATGTTGCCTTCCGGATAGGCGAAGAAATCGACAGCGCTTGTGGGCCCTTCGATGTCGATCACCCTCGCCACGATCCCCGCGACCAGAGCGGACTCCTGCTCCGTCGCGGCGAAGCGCGAGTGGTTGAGGAGCCAATCGGCCAGATCTTCAGGAGAGTCGCTCGTGCCCTTCTCCGGGTCTACGACCCGGGAAGGGCGAGTCAAGTTCAGGTCGGCGTTTGGACCTCCCAGGGCGATTTCATCGCTGTCCTCTTCGAAGTACTGGTGCCACCCATCGGGGAGAGAGAAGGAGAGCGTCGGTTCGAAGTTCCTTGTCTGATATTCCCCTGCAGGGAGGGTGCCCATCGTCAAAGGCTGGGCGTCGGCCGATTCGATCGCGGTCGTCGGAACGGCGGTGGAGGTGGTGGTCATGGAGGAGGAGGCGGCTGCGGCAGTGGTGGTAGTAGTCGTTCCCGCAGTCG